>NZ_MEIH01000399.1:0-24410 GCF_001723155.1 Haladaptatus sp. W1 | reverse complement strand
ACGTTCTGTTCGAGCGCCAGCGACGCGACCTTCTCGGCGTGTTCCGCGCCGACTTGGATGTCACACTCCTCGTCGGCGCCGACGTGGAGGAGTTCGTACTCCTCTTTCAGGCCGTAGTACTCGCCGTCCGCGTCGATGATAGCCACCGGATAACCCGCGTCCAGCAGCTGCTCGACGACGACGGACGCCGTGTTCGACTTCCCGCTCCCCGACTTTCCGGTGACGAACCCGCGTCCTGTCAGGATTTCGACGACCGGAATCGCCACTTCGGTGTCGTCGGCGACGAGATGACCGACCGGCAGTTGTTGTTCGTTGTCCATTCTCTTACATCCCGATTCGACAGAGATTCCTTCAATTTTTGCATCAGGGGTATTTTGCGTCGATGCGGGTCGAAACACCGACGGATGGTCGTGTCTGGTCGCGGTTTCCGGTATAAACGTTCGGATGGTTCGAATTTCGAGTACCGACGGCTCGATTGTACCGTCTCCCACTCGTGTACTATTGTAAACTGTGAAATACTGAATCGTATCTGATTTTACTGAACGACTGCTCTCAATACTGAATACTCTCGTATGGCACTAAAATATACTAGAAGGGACTGAACTCTACTGAAATATACTGGACGTCGAACTGGGAAACGAATAGACGGGCGAGGTAGAGTAGCCTGCACGCCACGCCGTAATCGCTTTGCCGCGTGCGGTCGAACGGTCGGCTAGCATGGCGATTCTAGGCAACCCGACGTTCATCGAGGGGTCCCTGACGTGAAACGCATCGCCGTCGTCGGCGGCGGTGTCGCCGGGTTCGGCGTCGCGCTCGCCGCCGGTGACGACGCGGACGTGACGGTTTTCGAGCGCACCGAGCGCGTCGGTGGCCGCGCCGCGACGCACGAGCGGGCGGGTTGCGTCTACGACGTCGGCGCGAACTACGTCAAAAGCGACGACGAGCGCGTCTCCCGGGTCGTTCGGGAACTCGGGGACGGCTTGGTCGAAACCGACGGTCCCGTCTGGACGTTCGACGCTGACGGCGAGATTTCCGAAGGGCGCGACGAGAAGACGCCGAAGTGGACGTATCGGGACGGCCTCGGGACGCTCGGGAAGCGGTTGTGCGAGGCCAGCGGCGCGACGGTCCGGACCGACACCCGTATCGCCAGTCTTCGCCGTGACGACGCGTGGTACGTCGAGGACGACGACGGCGACGAGTACGGGCCGTGGGACGCGCTCGTGCTCACCCCGCCAGCGCCGATAACGGCGTCCCTCCTCGACCTCGCGGCGTGGGACGACGAGGCGCGTCGGGAACTCCGCGAGCACGTGGGTCACGTGCCCTACCGTCCGATACTCTCCGTCGCGCTGCACTACTCGTTCGACATCGAGCGACCGTACTACGCGCTGGTGAACGCGGACAAAGAACACGAAGTCGGATGGGTGGCGCGCGAATCCTGCAAGCCGGGTCACGTCCCGGACGGCGAGGGTCTGCTCGTCGTGCAGATGGCCCCCGACTGGTCGGCGACCCACTACGATGACGACGATTTCGAGGTCGCCACCGCGGTCGCGGACCGGGCGGCCGACCTCCTCTCCGAACACTCGCTCGCGGCACCGGACTGGTACGACGTGATTCGCTGGCGGGATGCGCTCCCGGACGACGGGGCCGACAGGAACGTGCTTCGGCAGGGAGCCACGGCGGACCTCTTTTTCGCCGGCGATTGGGTGGCTGGAGAGGGTCGAGTCCACCGCGCGCTGGCGAGCGGACTCGAAACGGGTGACGAGATTTCGGACTGACGGCGTTACCCCGCCCAGTTGTCGTGCTCCCGAATCGACGTTGCTTTGTCGTGGTACTCCTCGTAGAGCGATTCCGCCCACGACCGGACTTGGGGGAATCGGTGTCGGCGAAGACGCGGAGGACGCCGGTTTCGTCGTAGCCACCGACGCCCACGCGGTCGTCGAAGATGGCCAGTCCGAATGGCAACTCGTCGTAGATGTACAGGTCGAGTTGTCCGCTCTCGATGGCCGCCTCGGTCGCATCGTGGTGGTCGTCGAGGATTTGGTCGATAACCGGGGGGAGATAGACGATTTCGGTTCGCATGCCGTCGAGGATGCTGTCGCGGATCTCGTCCACGTACATCGGCGCGATGGTGGTCGTATCGAACCCGCGGAGCGTCCCGGAGTCGCGTAACAGAGAGACGAAACGGCGGACCGGCCGGTACGGGTCGCCCGACTCCTGGACCGTGATGGTCGCGTCGGCGAGCAGTTCGACGTCGATGTCGGTTCGGTCGAGGGACGGCAACAGCGCTCCTAACTTCTCCGCGGCGGTAACCGTGTCCTGCAAGTGTTCGACTTCCCGAGCCACGATTCGCCCCAGGGGGGTGAGTTCGTACGTGCCACCGACGCGACGGATGAGCGTTTTATCTGCCAGCTCCCGGACGATTCGATGTGTCGTAGTCCGTGACACGTCGATTTCGTCCTGTAGCTCCGCACGCGTCAGCGACCGGCCAGCCAACGCGTGCAACGTATCCGCTCGCTTGACAGCGGTGACGACGATTTCCGAGTTCCCACTGTCACTCATTGAGTGTCACATGGTCCTTCTCTGATATAGTGTTTCACTCTGCGAACCGCGTTTCGCGTTCCGGGACGGTTCCGTAATGCGGTAGTATTCCGCTCAGTAATTATATCATTCCTGGATTCCATTTTCGTTCATGGCTGTCGAACCAAAAACGACGACCGACGTTACCGAATCGGCCAGTTCGAGTTCCGGAACGGGACTCGACGAAAACATCGCCGGAGCGCTGGCGTACCTGTTTAGTCCCCTGACGGGTATCCTGTTTTTCCTCCTCGAAGGGGAAAACGAGTTCGTCAGGTTCCACGCGGCACAGAGCATCGTCTTCGGCGTCGGCCTGTTCGCGGTGTACGTCGGGATGACCGTCTTCCAGATGATGTTGCTCCTCGTTCCCCGTCTCGGCGGGTTGCTCTCCCTGTTGTTCTCGCTGGCGTATTTCGTCGTCGGCTTCGCCGCCTTCCTGACGTGGCTCTTCCTGCTGTACAAGGCGTACTCGAACGAGCGCTTTGCCCTCCCCGTGTTCGGCAAACTTGCGGCCCGACTCGCGTAACATGCGACGGATAGCACTTCTCATCGTCGTCGCGGTCGTCGTCTCCGCCGGATGTTCCGGTGTTTCGAACCAACTCGACGACTCCGCCCCGGACGGGTCGTCGGGTGGCGACGGCGCGGCGGGAACGACCGTGGATGACGCGTTCCTCCCGTTCGCGTTCGAGCGCCCCGGAACATACACCTACGAAACCTACGAGAAGGACGCCGGGACCGGGACGATAGTCTGGGACGTCCAGTCGGTCGATGGCGAAAACATCACCATGCGCAGTTCGTTCACGCACGACGGGAAGACCGAAGAGCGGACCGCCACGTTCACGCGGGAGGAGGCGCTGGTGCAGGTCGCGTTCCTGCCGGGCGGTGAATACGCCAGCATGACCATGTTCTCACCGTCGATGAACGGCGTGTACGGCAACGACTTCCGCGTCGGCAACACGTGGACGGTCCCATCCTCGAAAGGGACGATGACGTACGAGATAACGGGGACGAAGACGTTCGCCGGTATCGAGTGCTACAACTCGGAGATCAGGGTCAACGGCTCGGTTTTCACCGATGCCTGCTACTCGCCCGACCACGGCACCGCGATGTACGGCGTCATCTACGACGAGGACGGAACGAAAGTCCGAGAGATGAAACTGGTGGACTACGAGCGAAACTAACCCTTCTTCACGGCCTCTCCACCTTCGGTTCACGTTCGTATCGCTGAACGCCACCAGAAGAGCGATAATCCCCCGGTGCACACACCGTTTCTCGAAGGACTCGAAGAAGGTAAACCATGAATTCCTCCCGTCATCGAACAGTCGTGGTGTTGACTGCCTTGCTTCTCGTCGCGACCGTCCCCCTCGGGTTCGTCGTCTCGGCGAGTGCGGGCGAGCCGACGCACCACGCGACACCAGCACAGCCGGTGTCGAACGCCCCGACGCTCGATTCGCCGATTCCCGTCGGTCCCTACGGCCGACCCACGCCGCAAAGCGTCTTCGCGGCGGCGGAGTACGCTGACATCGACGAGGCACCCGGTTCGACCACCGTTCGGAGCTACAGCCGATACGACGGGTCGAATCCCCTCAAAAACTCGACTCGGGCGAAGATATACGACGCTATCGCCGATGAACCCGGACTCTCCCTCTCGGCGCTGAGCGAGCGGACCGAAATCCCCCGCTCGACGGTTCGATACCACGTTCGAATCCTCCAAGAGGAGGGGTTGGTCGAGACGACCACGGTCCGCGGGAAACGTCGCGTGCATCCGGCCGGGGATGAGAACCCCGAGCTAGCCGCCTCGCTCTCGGATGATTCGACGGCGACCCTGCTCGAAACGGTGGCCCGCGACGGTCCCGCGAGCGTCTCCGACCTCGCGGACGCGCTCGACCGAACGCCGGGAACCGTCTCGTATCACTTGGAGCGCCTCGCCGACGACGGACTCGTCGAGCGGGAACGTGCTGGGAACGCGGTCGTCACGACGCTCGCTGACGACGTTGCGGCCGCCATGGATACCGGGAACGCCATCGACGCCGACTGAATCGGTTTTGAAGGACTGGTCAAAACCTCCTTTTAACTGCCGTGACTGGTCGTAGGTGCGGACGGATGCGAGGCACCCGAGAAACGAGACAACCTGACACGCGGACCGTGCCGTCTCCGAGTGACGTGCGTCACTCCCAACCCAGAGACGTTCCCTGCACCGCACCGCGACAGCAGTACCCTGACAACTACCTGTCATTCCCGTGGTAAACGACGGGTGTGCGGGCGACGCGCCCGACACTCGTCTTCGTGCTTCGGCCTTCCCAACCCCTACCCAGACTGCCGTCTCCGTTCCCACGCGCCGAGCGCGGCGTTTCCCACGGTATTTCACTTTCACTCTACTCCGGTGAGCTTTTTGTCTCTCACGTTCGAAACGCGATGCATGAGGCTGATGCGACGGTTCGGCGTGGCCGAAAAATCGGACCGTCCGTACGAGTGCAAGCGGTGTGAAACGGCGTTCTCGGTACAGTATCAAGTGTGTCCCGAGTGCGGCAGTTACTCCGTTGAGCGAGACGAGTGGGACTGACGAACGAACAGTTCGTCGCCCGCTTCTACGTCGTCGGCCACGCCCCTCGAAAACTCGAACACGGTATCCCCCGTTCCGCGGGCCGTCCCCGTCCATTTGGGCAACCGGGCGACGTGCGTCACCCGTCCGTCCGTCGTCCAGACCACATCGAGCGCGAGCGGTGTCAGTACAGTCGACGCTCGATGGTCGCCGACCGAATCGAACTCGAACACCAGCGCGTGGTCGCCGGACGCGGCGAGTCGGACCAGTCCGCCGACCCGCGAACCAAGGCCGGTGACGTATTCGCCCCGTGAAACGAGTCGCCGCTCCGACCCGTCCCGTCGATGAACGACGTGCACGGTCATCGTTCTCGCCGCGTCGATGTCACGTTTTTTGTCCTCGATAGCCGTGACCGAGAAACAGCGTACAGACGTGCAAGGCGAGCAACCCGACGAATATCGGGAGGATGTTTCCACGTACCCCGTTGAGAAGGAGGGGGAGGTAGACCAGCGGAAGCGATACCGACAACCAGAAGCTGACGAGTTGAACGGGTGAGGTGACGAACTGATGACTGACCGTGGAGAGTATTTCGACCAACGACATGATAGATTCTACACCCCTCAATATGAATACTATTGACCGGATAATCGCGTCTAACTGGTGGTTAAGTCGCTCGGTGGGTACGGGCGCGAACCCATCTCTCCCGACGTAACCGAACCCCACGTGCCCCGTTTCGACTCGGTTCCGTCTGACTCCGCCATTATTCGATTCGCTCCGAGAGCGGTGGCTGTGGACCGTAAGACAGCCGATTTCTGCGAACCGTGGTCACGTCTTGCCTTTCTTCCGCTGAGGCGTATGACTGAGATTCGGCATCGTCTGACAATGATTTATGATTTCACGGGGTGTACGTGAGACACAGAGTCCCGTGCCCCACGGGAGGATGTTCCAATGTCCAACTCAGGTAAGCACACGCACCCTGCGGAAACGGCCCCCGCAACGTATCATACGTGCCACGACTGGACCGACTCGAAACAGCTCAGTACGACCGTCATGACGGCCATCGCCGAGGCGATGGACGCCGACCCGACCGAAATCGGTCCGCTATACGACCGGTTCGACCCCGACGCGCTGGACGGGTTGTTCTCCCCGCGCAGCGACGGGGCTCCGCGAACCGGCGGTCGCGTCCGGTTCACCTTCGAGGAGTATCACGTTTTTATTCGGAGCGACGGACACATCACGGTCCGTCCGTTGCCCGACGTCGGCGACGTCATCGACACCCCCGATGTCATCGACGCCTCCGACGCCCCTGACGCCAGCGAAGGGACGTAGATTTTTGTCGCTCCCGCTCCCACGGGACGGTAATGCGATGATTCAGCTACCGATACGGCGGTGTCCGTCCTGTGGCTATCTCGGCCCGGTCGGACGCTTCGTCGACGAGGAATCGAACGTGACGTGTCCCCGATGCGGCAACGAACTCGGGGGAATCTACGACCCTCGACTGGCATGAGCGACATGAAACTCGGCGACGCGATAGCGGAATATCTCATCAGCATCGAGGCGGGCAACTACCGCGCCAACGCCGGGTCCGCACTGAAGGGATGGGAGAACTGGCTGGCCCGCGAGCGCGACGTCACCCATCTCGATTCCGTTGACGTCATCGACTGCCGCCGCTACGCGCGGCATCTCAAGCGACAGGTGCGCGACGGCGAGGTAAAATCGTCCACGGCACACACCTACTACGCCTACGTCCGGGCGTTTCTCGGCTTCTGTGAGGCGGACGAACTCATCTCCCGAAACCCGGCCGCAGTCTCGCGGGCGACGGCCGAACTGCCGGAAGACACTGCCGACGCCGACCGTCAGTTCTGGTCGGCCCGCGACCGCAACGCGATACTCTCGTTCATGGACCGCCGCGTCGAGGAGGCGCTGGACGGTGAGGCCGACGTCTCGCGCGAACGCGCCTACCGCGACCGCGCGCTCGTCCGACTGCTCGCGCTGACCGGCGTCCGCGGCGCGGAGGTGTTTCGCGACCCGGCGGACGACAAGCGGAGCGGCATCGCGTGGGACGACGTGGACATCGAGGGTGGTTCGGTTCGCGTCTTCGGCAAATCGCGCGAGTACGAGTACGCCCAACTGCCGCGGAAGGCGGCGGACGCGCTGGAGCGCTATCATCGGGTGTACGACCCGCCGACACCACGGTTTCCGGTGTTTCCGACCGACCACGCACCCTCGAAGTACCGGGTCGCGCGGGAGGCTTTGGGCGAGGAGTTTTCGGAATCGCGCGTCGAGAAATTACTCGATGAAAACGACATCGACGAGGTGATACGCGACCACGAAATCGTCCTCCCCGCGATATCCACCCGCGGCGCGCGCAACCTGATGAAACGCCTCTGCGAGTCGGCCGGACTCGACATCGACGGCGAGTACCTGAAACCGCACGGCGCGCGGCGTGGACTGGGCCACCAGTTGTATAGCGAAGGACACGCCGAACTAGCCCAGTCGGCGCTCCGCCACGCCTCTATCACGACGACCCACGAGAGTTACTCGAACATCCGCGCCAGCGAGACGGCGGAGCGCGTGGACGACGTGCTGGACGAGGGCTGACTCGCGCCGACGTCTGCCCTGTATCGCGTTTTCTCGACCCTTTTCGACAGGTGTACCAGAACCCCTTTTCTCGCCGACTCGCTAGTGTCGAACGATGAGCGAATCGACGCGAGGAATCCCCCGGCGCGAGTTCATGAAAGCGGCCGTCGCCATCGGCGGGTCGGCGGCGCTGTCGGCCTGTCTCGACCGGGGCGGAATGCCGGACGTATCGAAGGGACCGTCCGACCTCTCGACGCTCCCGGAGCGCCAGCACGCGTGGAATCGGTTTCTCGCCACGGACGACCACGGCAACAACGTGGCCGCCCGTCACAAAATCCTGCTTTTCCTGAACTACCGGGGCGACGGCACGCCGACCGACGCCGAGCGTGAGACGGTCGAACGGTCGCTTCGGAGCCTCGAACGCGCCTACAAGCGCGGCCACGACGGGTTGTTGTTCTCCATCGGCTACTCGCCGTCGTACTTCGAACGGTTCGGCGCGACGGACGTGCTCCCGAAACCCAAGGCGCTCGCGTCGTTCGAGGACCCGAAACTGGACGAACAGGACGCCGTGGTGCAACTCGAAAGCGACCATCCACAGCTCGTCCTCGCGGCCGAGGAGGCGCTCCTCGGAAACCGCGACGAACTGAACGGCGTGGACGTGAGCGGCGTCACGGACGTGTTCGAGAAGGCGGACCGACGGACGGGATTCGTCGGCGACGGTCTCCCCGCCAACCATCAGGACGTGAACGGAATTCCCGACTCGAACCCCGTCCCGGAAGACGCGCCGCTCTACATGGGGTTCAAGTCCGGCTTCAAGAAGAATCAGGCGAGCGAGGACCGAATCACGATTCGGGACGGACCGTTCGCGGGCGGGACCACTCAACACATTTCCAACATCGAACTGCACCTGGACCAGTGGTACGAACAGGACAGCCGCGACCAGCGCGTCGGCAAGATGTTCTGTCCGGTACACGCCGAGAAGGGCAAAGTCGAGGGCGTCGGGAACAACCTCGGCGATTCGAGCGAGATGACGGACGAGTGTATCGACCACGTGGAAGACCACGCCCGAGAGCGCGGCATGGTCGGCCACTCCCAGAAGGCCGCCGGAGCGCGAAAGGACGACTCGCCGGTCATCCTCCGACGGGACTTCGACTCGACGGACGGCGGTAAAGCGGGCCTCCACTTCGTCGCCTTCCAGCGCACCATCGAGGACTTCGAATCGACGCGCACCGCCATGAACGGCGACGACCTCGCCGGGAACTCCTCCGTGGGTCAACGGCTGAACAACGGCATCCTCCAGTACATGACCGTGACTCGACGCGGGAACTTCCTCGTCCCGCCGCGCTCGCTTCGCTCGCTCCCGACGCCGAACCCGAAATAACCGCATCGGCCGACTCGGGTGGCGTTCTCCCCTTTTCGACGGGTGTACCAGAACCCCTTTTCGCGGGGAGTGGTAATTCCGAACCAATGAATCGCCGTAGCGTTTTGCGGACCGCGGGCGTCCTCGGCGTCTCCTCGCTAGCAGGCTGTTCTGGGCTGTTCGAGACACGGACGATGGCACGAGCGCCACCGCTCGTCAAAAATCGGCCGGACGCGGTGTACATCCCGACGCACAAGGAGGGCATGGAGATGGCGGGGATGGCGAAACAGGGTCGATACCGCCTCGCGCTGTTTTACTCCTACCCGCACCGCTTCTGGCTGATGGGCGGCGGGACGGCGAAACAGGAGAAGAAGGTTACCATCAAGGACGCAGACGACCTGCACCTGATGGCGTCCGTCTGGGATTCGAAGACGAAGACGGTGCTCCCAACCGGAAACGTCCAGGCAGAACTGTCGAACGGCGACTGGAGCGACAGGAGGACGCTATGGCCCATGCTCTCACAGAACATGGGTTTTCACTTCGGGGACAATATCGGTCTGAACGGAGAGGGGAAATACACCGCAAAGATACGCGTTTCCGGATTGGACGTCCGCCGGACGGGCGCGCTCGCGGGTCAGTTCGGCGACGGCGCGACGCTCACCACGGAGTTCGAGTTCGAAAAGGACACGGTGGAGCAAATCTCGTACGAAAAGCTCGACGCGAGGAAGGGGCAGAAAGACGCGATTCAGCCGATGGAGATGAACATGCCGATGAGCCACGTTTCCCAAACATCGGACCTTCCGGGCCGACTCGTCGGCGAAGAATCGAGCGGCGACGCGAAGTTCCCGGTTGCGGCGGTCGAAAACTCCGACTTCGCCGAGGACACGTATCTGCTCGTCTCGCCGCGAACGCCGTATCGCCGCTATCCGATTCCGAACATGTCCCTGTCGGCGACGCTGAAGCGGGACGGAGAGACGGTGTTCGACGACGTGCTGAACGCCACCCTCGACCCGGACGTCGGGTTGCACTACGGGGCGAACGTCCCGAGCGTTCGGACGGGAGACGAACTCACGGTTCGGGTGGACTCGCCGCCCATCGTTTCACGTCACGAGGGGTACGAAACCGCGTTCCTGAAGATGCCGAAAATGCGGTTCTCGGTTTAGAAGGCGTCGAGTAGCGGCCAGACGAGGACGGCGATCCACATGACGAGACCGGCCTGTACCAACGTGTTCCAGCGTCCGTCCGTCTCCTGATACGAACCGCCGACCGCGAGCACGCCGACGACGCCCAGAACGGCGAGTCGGTGTAACACGACCGCGATGGGAAGCACGTTGACGCCGATGCTCCGATAGTCGAAGAGGAACCCGAGACCAAGGGCGAGGATGGCGACGGCGAACCAGTCCGTCGATTGCCGTCCGTTCGGAAGGGAAACCGCCGCCAGCGGAAGTCCGAGACCGAGAACGAGGTAGCCCACACCGGCGATTGCCTTTATCGGGACGGACGGGACGGCCGTCTCGACGGCGATGCTCGCGCTGCGCACGAACAGCGGCAGTCCGAAGAGAGAGACGCTGAAGGCGATGCCGCGTCGCACCGTCTCCCTCGTCAGCCGCGAAGCGAGCTCCCGAATCGTATCTTCCATGGAGCCCCTCAGGTTAATCGAGCCGAGGAGTAAGACCGCTATCAACGCCCCTGGCACCGGTCCCATCTCTGTCTTCGGTCGCAGGTCAACGACGGAGACCCACCCGTTGGAGTCGATGATGCCGCCGTTCGCGTACCGTTGGCGGGAAACGCCGTCGACGTACCACTTCCCGTAGTACTGTCCGTCGAGGTGGTACTGTGCTTTCTCGAGCGACCCGACCGTGTGCCGGAGTCGAAACCAGTCGAAGTATTCGTGGTGGGCCTGGATGGCGGTCCACGTTCCGTTCCCCTTCCCGCCTTCGTACAGCCGAAGGTGATAGCGCGAGCCGAAGTACGCGCCGTCGTGGAGTTGGGCCGTCTCCGTCATCCATCCGCCGCGCGGACCCGGCGCTTGGACGTACGTGTACCGAACCGCCCCCGTCGTGTTGTGCCACTCGACAGCGTCTTTGCCGACACCAGCAGTCTCTTCGTCGCTGGCGACGCCCTGCCACTCGTTCGAGTCGTTGTTCCACTGGGCGTCCCGTCGATGTCTGAGTTCGCTCACCACCCTCGATGCGGGTCCCTCGACGACGACGTTGATAGGAAGCGTCAACGAGTCGTATCGTTTGTGGCGGCTCGTGAACGGCCACAGTTTCACCGAACTGTTCGGATTCGGCGAAACGAGCCGAACGTCCCTGGTACGCTTCGGGTGCGGTTCGTCTCTCGGATTCGGGCTGAGGAATCCGGGCTGAACGACGAGGAGACTGAACAGTATGAGAAATATAAGACTGGTAGCAACTCGCCTGTTCAACCCGATGCGAGAGCCGGGCATGGTTGCCCAGAAATTAAAAACAGTGTAAAATTAGTGTATCGGCCATTTCATCACACAAAAACTCTGAATTGTTCAAAAACAGTTCATACTGCGGATGTGAGTCGAGTTCAGGACGGTCGCCGGAAACGAAAGGGAGTCCGGTTCGCTTAGACGGTGACGCCGCCGTCTTGGCTCGCTTCGAGCAGTTCCTGATACCGGTTACGGATGGTGACTTCGCTCACGTTGGCGACGTCACTGACCTCGCTCTGTGTCACCTTCTCGTTGCTGAGCAGGGCTCCGGCGTAGACGGCGGCGGCCGCGAGACCGACCGGCGACTTGCCGCTGTGGACGCCCTGTTCTTTCGCGGTCTTGAGCAGGTCTTTCGCCCGGCGCTCGGACTCGTCGCTGATGTCGAGGTCCGATGCGAACCGCGAGACGTAGCTCAGGGGGTCGGCGGGTTGGATTTCGAGGCCGAGTTCGCGGACGATGTAGCGGTAGGTGCGCTTGAACTCCATCTCGTCGATACGGCTGACGGCGGCCACTTCGTCCAGACTGCGCGGAACGCCGGTCTGGCGCGCGGCGGCGTACACCGCCGAGGTTGCGACGCCCTCGATGGACCGTCCCGGCAGGAGGTCCTCGTCGAGTGCGCGGCGGTAGATGACGCTCGCGGTTTCCCGGACGTTCTTCGGGAGGCCGAGCGCGCTGGCCATGCGGTCGATTTCGCCGAGCGCCTGTTTGAGGTTGCGCTCCTTGCTGTCGCGGGTGCGGAAGCGCTCGTTCCACGTTCGGAGACGCTGCATCTTCTCGCGCTGGCGGGAGCCGAGGGTGTTGCCGTAGGCGTCCTTGTCCTGCCAGCCGATGTTGGTCGACAGCCCTTTGTCGTGCATCATCTTCGTCGTCGGGGCACCGACGCGGCTCTTCTGGTCTTTCTCCTTCGAGTCGAACGCGCGCCATTCGGGACCGCGGTCGACGGAATCTTCTTCGACGACGAGACCGCACTCGGCGCAGACGGTTTCGCCGCGACCTTCGTCGCTGATGACGTTGCCGCCACATTCGGGGCAGACGCCCTCTTCTCGCTCGTCCTCGCTCTCGTGTTCCCGTTCGTGGGCCGATACGCCGGACTCGCTATAGCGTTGTATTTTGGTTGTAGTCATGGGTATGCGTTGGCGGAGGCTCCCAGTAGGGAAAACCCGAAGAATCCCGGAAGCTTAGTTCCTAACTCCTGGTTAGGACGAAAATTACTTAAATGTTTCGTAATCTGGTGCGGTTTTCACCGGACCATATTCGCCGTTAATGACGCTGCTACCGCGCGTTAATCGCTGTTTGAGCTTCAGATAATCTCCGTGTTGTGAATCGAAACCAACAAAATTCTGTCGGTTTATAATATGAGAAACACTTCCACAGCATTTCGGTCCCGTCGTCTGGCTCATGTCGTCTTCGAACGATGCTCCTGTTCCCTATCCTAGTCCTCTAGATACGTTCTCGCCACCTCGTCGGGTACCTGCTCGAACACTCGATAGAACTGCCCGACCGCTCCGAACTGGAACGGCGTTTCGATGCAGAGCACCTCGTCCGCCTCGCCGCGCAACTGCTCGATGGAACTCGGCGACCCGACCGGGACGGCCAGCGTAACGTGGCTCGCACCCTCGTTTTTCACCTGCCTCAAACAGGCGACCGTCGTCGCACCTGTCGCCACGCCGTCGTCCACGATGAGCACCCGTTTCCCCTCGATATCGGGTAGCCGGTCGCCGCCGCGGTACGTCTCCGCCTTCTCGCGGGCCGCTTCGGTCTTGCGCTCTTTCTCCCCTTGGAGGTACGCATCGCCGACGCCGAGTCGGTCGATGAGGTCGTCGTTCAGCCAGACGCTTCCGTCCGCGCCGACGGCCCCGATTGCGAGCTCCGGATTCCCGGGTGCACCCAGTTTCTTTGCGACAACCACGTCGAGCGGGACGTCGAGTGCGTCCGCGACCGGTCGTCCTATCGGTAGCCCGCCGCGCGGAATCGCGAGTACGATGTCCGCGTCTACCCCCTCCCGTGTGACGAGCGACGCGAGTTGTTGCCCCGCGTCAGTTCTGTCGTCGAACATGACTGTCCCCGCTCGGACAGAGGCGACTCCCGCGGATAAAGGTGTGCGCCGCCGAAAAACGCCGAACAATCCTCTTTCTGGACATAACAATTATGACAGCATGCGCCAGTTATAGAACGAACTTGAGAGATGGGTGAGACGCCTCCTATCGTCGTTCTGTACGTGAACGACGACACAGAGATGCTCGACCGTGCGGCGACGTTCCTCGAACGGGAGTCGAAGCAGCTACGACTCCGAACCGCAACCTCGGGCGAGGAGGCGCTTTGCACCCTTCGTGCGGACGATATCCACTGTCTCGTTTCGGAGTACGTCTTGCCCGGAATTGACGGGGTGTCCCTCCTCGAATCGGTTCGGGAGGGGTTTCCGACCCTCCCGTTTATCCTTTTTACCGATGCGGGGAGCGAAACCGTCGCCGGTCGCGCCATTTCAGCTGGCGTCACCGACTACCTCCAAAAGGAAGCATCGACCGAACAGTACGCGGTGTTGGCGGAGCGAATCGAAACCGCCGTCGATTCGACCGATACCGAAGACGCGCTCCAAGAGAGCGAGGAGCGCTATCGAACGGTCGTCGAGGGAGGTCACGACGCGGTGTACATCTATCAGGACGACCACTTCACGTTCGTCAACGAGCGTGCCTGTGAGATGACCGGCTACGGCGCGGACGAACTACGGGGTCTCAACGTCTGGTCGCTCGTCCACTCGGACGACCACGAGCGCGTGCGGACCATCGCCGAAAATCGACTGCGCGGGACGCACGACGTTTCGACCTACGACGCCCGATTCACGACGAAAGACGGGGAGACTCGATACGGGAACTTCTCCGTCCGCGAAACCACCTACGAGGGACGCACGGCGACCATCGGGTCTGTCCGTGACGTGACCGACCGCAAACGGACGGAGGCGCGACTGAAGGCGCTCATCGAGCACTCCCACGACCTCGTGACGCTCGTCGACGACCGGGGGATAATCCGGTACGAAAGTCCCTCCCTCGAACGTCTCGGTTACGACCCCGACGAACTCGTCGGCGAACCGGCCCTCGAATACATTCATCCGGACGACCGCTCGCACGTCGCCGATACGTTCTCCCGAACGCTCGAAAACCCGGAGGTTTCGCCGACCATCACCTATCGCTTTCGGCACGCGGACGGGTCGTGGCGCTATCTCGAAACGGCGGGTGAAAATCACATCGCGACCGTTGATGTGGAGGGAGTGGTGTTGAACTCGCGGGACGTGACCGAACACGTCCGCATGAAGGAAGCGCACGATGACATCCTCGCGCGCATGACCGACGCGTTCCTTGCGCTCGACGACGACTGGCGGTTCACGTTCGTCAACGAGCGGGCGGAAGAGTTGCTCAACCGAACCGCGCCGGAGATCATCGGCGACGTCATCTGGGACGAGTTCCCCGAGGCGGTCGACTCCGCGTTTTACCACGGCTACCGCGATGCCATTCGAACGCAGGAACCGACGACGTTCGAAGCGTACTTCCCGCCGTACGACAGGTGGTACGAAGCGAACGCGTATCCGTCCGCCGACGGCCTGTCGGTGTATCTACGCGACGTAACCGAGCGAAAGAACAGGGAGACGACGCTCGAAGAACTCCACAACGCAACCCGGACGCTCATGCAGGCGCAATCCATCGCCGCCGTGAGCGACATCGCGGTCCGCGTGGCCCGCGACGTACTCGGCCTCCCGGTAACCGCCACCTGGCAGTGCGAGGACGCCACGCCCCGACTCATCGCTCGGACGGCGGAACACCGGACGGCGTACGGCGAGTCGGTCTCGGCTTCCGACCGACGGGCGACGGTGGAAACCTACGAAACCGGTGAGACGGTCATCAGGAAGACTCGTATCGAGGGCGTCGAATCGGAAGCGTTCGTTCCGCTCGGCGCGCGCGGCGCCATCACCTTCGGCGCAGAGCGACTGGACGAGTTCGACATCTACTACGCCCAGTTGCTCGCCGCGAACACCGCCGCCGCCCTCGACCGTGTGGAGCGCGAGGACGAGCGGCGGGAGCATCAATGGGAGTTGGAACGGCAGAACGAGCGGTTGGAGGAGTTCGCAAGCGTCGTCTCGCATGACCTCCGAAACCCGCTGAACGTCGCACAAGGCTATCTCGACATGTATCAGGCGACGGCGGACGAAGACCACCTCTCCCGGATAGAGCGCGCCCACGACCGGATGGTCAACATCGTCGACGACGTGTTGACCCTCGCACGGCAGGGGCGGACGGTGAGCGAGACGAGAGCGGTCTCGGGATTGGCCGTCACCACGAACGCTTGGGGGTCCGTGGAAACCGGCACCGCCACCCTGGACGCGTCGTGGACGGCGACCATCAGCGCCGACGGAAGTCGGCTCCAGCAGTTGCTCGAAAACCCGTTCCGAAACGCGGTCGAACACGGCCAGCCGGACGTGACCGTTCGCGTCGGTACGCTCGACAGTATCGCCGGGGATGGAGGGATGCAACGCGACCGACCGACTAGTACCACGAGCGAAGCGGCGACCGACCGCGGGTTTTTCGTCGAAGACGACGGGCCGGGAATTCCCGAATCGTCGCGTGAGGCTGTGTCCGAGTCTGGCTACTCCACCGGGGAGCAGGGCACCGGACTCGGTTTACCCATCGTTAGACAGATCGCCGAAGCCCACGGTTGGCGGGTTTCGCTCGGCGAGGCGGAAAGCGGCGGCGCACGATTCGAGTTCACGGGCATCGAACTGGCCGACGAATGACGCGTGTTTCACAGGCGACCGTCCTTCGGCACTGGCTCGAACTCGAACAGCGCAAGCCGAACGCGCCGTCCGCGGACCTCGGCGCGCTCTCGGAACGCGAACTGCTCGATCGCCTCCTCCACCTGAAGCCGGGCGTGGCGTCCTTCATCTGGCGCGAGAAACCGATTTCGTGGTATCGGCTGACGCTCTCCCGGCGGTCGTTCGAACGGTTGCGGGTCGCGGACGGTCCGGACGACCTGTCGTGGCGGGCGCTCTCGCCCGACGAAACGATTCTCGGTGCGGCGCGACGAGTCGCGGGTGGGGACCCGGACGCGCTGGCGGCCGAAACCGGCGTGGACATCTCACGAGTCCTCTCATTCCGCGAGAACCCGCCCGATGAACCGCTCGTGGCGGTGGACCGTCGGGACTGTCGTCCGCCCCGCGTCGTGGACGGGAATCACCGAGCGACCGCCCGAGCGCTTCGGCTCGTGGAAATCGGCACGTACGACCCCGTTCGGGTGTATCTCGCCCGCTGTTCGCGCCCCCTCCTTCCCCACGTCCGTCGGCGGACGTGTTCCGTCGTCCGGCGACTTCGCGGCCGTCGGACGTGGTAGCCGAAAAGAATTTCTCGGAATCCGTCGAATAGGTGGTGTGCCATCCGCACAAGCGGTTTATTTCACGGGGGAACGCGAACTCGACGTTCGCACGGAGGGGGTTTCGGAACCGGGCCCGTCGGAAGTGCTCGTTCGGACGGTGGTGTCGGCCATCAGCCCCGGCACCGAACTGCTCGTCTATCGGGGCGAAGCGCCGACCGAACTCGAAGCCGACGCGACCATCGATGCGCTCTCCGGGACGCTCGACTTTCCGCTCCGGTACGGGTACGCGGCGGCGGGGACCGTTATCGAGGTCGGTCGGAACGTCACCGAAGACCTGCTCGGGGAATCGGTGTTCGCGTTTCAGCCACACGCCAGCCACTTCCTCGCCTCGCCCGACGACTTGCTCCGGATTCCGGACGGCTACGCGCCGGAGAAGGCCGTCTTTCTGCCGAACGTCGAGACGGCGGTCAACCTCGTCCTCGACGGGATGCCGAGAGTGGGCGAGCAAGCCGTCGTCTTCGGGCAGGGCGTCGTCGGTCTGTTGACGACGGGACTCCTCGCGGAGTGTCCGCTTTCGGACCTCGTGACGCTCGACTGCTATCCGACGCGACGAGCGCTCTCACGCGAGATGGGGGCCGACCGCTGTTTCGACGCGACGGATGACCCCGTCGAGAGGGTTCAGTCCCACCTCTCCCGACCGGATGCGCCCGACGGGGCGGACGTGAGCTACGAACTCTCGGGCGACCCGTCGGCACTGGACGATGCCGTCGCGGTCACGGGATACGACGGTCGCGTGCTCGTCGGGTCGTGGTACGGCGACAAGCGGGCCGACCTGAACCTCGGCGGCGCGTACCACCGGAGCCGAATCGACATCTCCAGTACGCAGGTGAGCACCCTCGACCCCGAACTGCGCGGACGCTGGGACATGGACCGCCGTTTGAGCGTGGCGTGGCGACGCCTCGCCGACCTCGACGTGGACTGCCTCGTCACCCATCGATTCCCGGTCGAGGCGGCCGCCGACGGCTACCGACTGCTGGACGAACACCCGGACGACGCGGTGGCCGTCCTCCTGACCTACCAGTAACCATCCACGAAATCATGTACGAAGTATGCGTTTCACGGACGTTCGTCGCACAGCACTTCCTGACGGTTCCGAACCCCGGCCCGGAAGGAGAACTCCACTCGCACCGATACGGCGTCGAACTCCGGCTCCGGGGCGAATCGCTGAACGAGTTCGGCTATCTCGTCGATATCGACGACGTTCGGGCGGCGCTGGACGAAACCGTCGCCCGGTACCGCGACGAGACGCTGAACGACCTCCCCGAGCTCGAGGGGCAGAATCCCAGCGTCGAACGGTTCGCGCGGGAGTTCGCCGCCCGTGTTTCAGCCGCGTTCGATGCACCCGAAGTGACGGAACTGACCGTCAGGCTGCACGAGGGCGACGACGCGTGGGCCGCCTTCGAACGGTCGATGTGATGCGGCTCGGAGTCGTCGTCTACAGGTCGCTGGCGGAGCAGTCCGGCGGGTTTCGCTACGACCGAAAACTGGTCGAAGGACTCGAAAATCGCGGTCACGAGGTCCGCGTCGTCGCCCTTCCGTGGCAGAGCTATCGGAGAGCGTTGTCGCACAACGTTTCGACCGATCTCCGCTCGCGGCTTTCGGGATTCGACGCCGTCCTCGAAGATCACTTGTGCCATCCGTCGCTGCTCCGGGCGAACCGCGCGCTGGATACGCCGGTCGTATCGGTAGTCCACCACCTTCGGTCCAGCGAGCCGCGGTCGGAGTGGAAAAACGCGCTCTACCGCGCGGTCGAACGCCGATACTTCCGCGGCGTCGATGCGGCGGTCTGCAACAGCGAGACGACGCGCCGAACCGTGAGACGGCTCCGCCGTCTTCCGACGACGGTGGCACGTCCCGCTGGCGACCGGTTCGAAGCGGCGTCGGAGTCGTCGGCGTCTCCTGTCTCGGCGGCGACGCGAACGGAACGCACATTCGACGGACCGCTTCGGCTCGTCTTCCTCGGCAACCTCATCGAGCGGAAGGGTCTCCACGTGTTGCTTTCCGCGCTCTCGACCGTCTCGGGCGACTGGACGCTGACGGTCATCGGCGCGCCGACCGACGCCGACTACGCGGCGCGCGTTCGTCACCTCCGGGACCGCTACGAACTCGCGGAGTCCGTTCGGTTCACGGGACGGCTCCCGGACGAGGCGGTCGCGGACCACCTCTCCCGGGACCACGTTCTCGCGGTGCCGTCGCTCTACGAGGGGTTGGGACTGGTCTATCTCGAAGGCATGGCGTTCGGCGTCCCCGCGATTGCGACGACGGCGGGCGGCGCGGAGGAAATCGTCTCGGACGGCGACACCGGCTTTCTGCTCCCGCCGGACGACGCCGACGCCATCGCCGACGCTGTTCGAACCCTTCGGGATGACCGCGCCCTGCTCCGACGAATGAGCGACGCCGCGCGGGAGCGCTATTCCGCTCAGCCGTCGTGGGAGGAGACGACGGCCACCGTGGAGCGATTTCTCGACGACGTGACCGACCGGGGGAGGGTTGCCGCCGAACCATGAGCTTTCAGGCGTACCTCGACGCGAAGCGGACTGTGGACGACCGCGCGCTGAACCGTCGGGTTCTCGCGCGATTCAGCGACGAACTCCCCGAGTCGGCCCGTATCATCGAAATCGGGGCCGGAATCGGCGCGATGATAGAGCGACTGAACTCGTGGGACTGTCTGCCCCCTCGCGTCCACTACACCGCCCTCGACATCGACCCGGAAAACGTTCGGACCGCGCGCGAGCGGTTGCTGTCCCGCGGGTTCGAATCGCACGGCGACGACGTGCGGTTCACCGACGGTTCCCGTCGGCTCACCGTTGCCTTCGAAGTCGCCGACGCGACAACGTTCGCGGGTGCAACCGACCGACGGTGGGACGCCCTCGTCGGGCACGCCGTCGCCGACCTGTTCAACCTCGATTCCGCACTCCCCGCGTTCCGGTCCCTGCTCGAACCGGACGGCCTCTGTTACTTCCCGATAACGTTCGACGGCGGGACGACCTTCGACCCGCCGCATCCGCTCGACGAACGCGTCGAACGGTCGTATCACCGAAACATGGGGGGTGGCGAGGGAGGGGCGCGGGCCGGGCGGCGACTCCTGTCGGCGTTGCGCGGAAGGGAATTCGAACTCCTCGCGGCGGGGAGTTCCGACTGGTTGGTGTATCCCCGCGACGGGTCGTATCCCGCGGACGAGGCGCAATTTCTCCGCGATATCCTCGACATCGTGGACGGCGTCCTCGCCGACGATACCGCCATCGATTCGGACGCGTTCGCCGACTGGTCACGGACGCGCCACCGGCAGGTCGAGGCGGGCGAACTCACGTACATTGCTCACCAGTTCGACGTGTTGGGTCGTCGGGAGTGACTACTTCATCGAACGGCAGGCGGTCCGTATTCGGGGTTCATCCGACGAAAAATCAGGAGCACGACAATGGTCGACGAAACACAAAATACTCAAACAGTTCGTGGACATGACTACGTTATGGACTGGACGGACCGACTCCCGCCACGGGATTGGCTCACGCGCGGGGTCGTCTTATTGCTGGTCGTCGCTCTGTTGACCCCCTCCGTGGTCTCCGCGATAACGTACGACCGAGAAGCATCGAATCTCAAACCCGGAACCATCGAACAGCCCGCCAACGGGACGACGATTATCAGCGTTCAAGGCTACCACTTCCAAGGTCAAGGAAACAAGAAAAAGCCCGCGCGCCTCGTCGCCGTCGGCCCGAAAGGCGGCGTGAAATGGGTGTACAACGGCTCGAAGGAGGGCGCGACGTGGTTCTACGACGTCGACCCGCTTCCGAATGGAAACCTACTCGTCGTCTCGACGCAGCGCGGCGGCACCCTCGTCTACGAGATGAACCCGAAGACGAAGGAGAAAGTCTGGAAGAAGTTCCTCCCGATTCACGACACCCACGACATCGACCTCATCAACAACGGGACGCAGTTGCTCGTCGGCAACATGCGTAACTACAACGAGACGACCGGGAAGAACGACGACCGGGTGTACGTCTACGACCTCGAAACGGACGAAATCGTCTGGCAGTGGCACCTGCGTAACTACTACGACAAGGGTGCTGGCGGCGATTACACGGACGACTGGACGCACCTGAACAACGTCCAGAAAATCGCCGACGGGAAGTACGCGCTCGACCCGCGGAACATGGACGAGGTGATAATCGTCGACCGGAACACGGGCGAGGTCACGACGAAACTCGGCGAGGACGACAACCACGACATCCTCAACGAACAGCACAACCCCGACTACCTCGAAAGCGAATCGGGCAAACCGACCTTCCTCGTCGCCGACTCCGAGAACAACCGCATCGTCGAGTACGAGAAGAACGGCAACGACTGGAAGCGGACGTGGGAACTCGGGTCCACCGATACCCTCAACTGGCCCCGTGACGCCGACCGCCTGCCGAACGGCAACACGCTCGTCGTGGACTCCTCGGACCACCGCGTCATCGAAGTGACCCCCGAGGGGAATATCGTCTGGGAGTTCTACTCGCCGTGGCTGCCGTACGACGCAGAACGCATCGGCACCGGCGACGAATCCAACGGCCCGACCATCGCCGACCAGAACGCCCAAGGGCAGTACGCCATCACCGGCAGCGCGAACCTCGACCCCGGAACGGGCAAGAGCCTCAGGATGTCTGTCTTCCTCTCGAACGCCTTTGCGGGAACGTCGATGCAGGACACCATGCGCCACTACGGCGCGCGCTGGGACCAAGTGACGCCGTTCATCCGCCCCATCTGGATGAGCGAGTACGCCTTCATCACCGCCATCTTCGCCATCCTCCTCCTCATCTGCTGGCTCATCGGCGAACTGGTGTACCAGCGACGGCGGATTTACAACGGCGTGAAGTACCGATTGGGCTAAACTTCGCCCGTCGAATCCCCGTCCGATAAGTGAGGGGAATCCCGTTTCACTCCGTGGTTCGGTACATCGGCGCTCGCTCGGATGAACCGCGAACGTGAAATATGTTCTACAAAAATGTAGTGCAGATAGCACTTAAGCCGCCCCCAATCGATTTCGTTCACATGCTCATCGCTGGAAGCGACGACGGAGTATATCGAATTTCGGGCCTTCGCGAATCGGGGAGAACGACGGCCGAAAAGCTACTCGACGCCGAGAAAGCGTTTCGAGTCGAGCAGTTCGATGGACCGGACGGGCTGTTCGTGGCCGCGAAGTCGGGGTTATACTATTCGCCTGACAGGGACGAGTGGACGACCCTCCCCGTCCCGGACGAGGAGGTGTACAGCGTCACTGTCGCCCCGTCGAGCGGGCGACTGTACGCCGGTACGCGGCCCGCCCGCCTGTTCGTCGCCGACTTTGGTTCGGGCGTTCCGTCCGACGCGGAGGCGTGGGCGGAAGTCGTCGGCTTTCGGGAGTTACGTGACCGAATCGACTGGGGGTTGGACCGCCACGACGGTCTCGCGCAGATTCGAAGCCTCCGTACGCACCCCGACGCGCCGGAACGACTCGTCGCGGGCGTCGAAGTCGGCGGCGTTCACGTGAGCGACGACGGCGGGGAGAACTGGCAGTCGCGGTGCATCGACTGCGACGCGTCGCACACGGACGACATCCACCACCTCGTCCTCGAAGACGAGGGAACCATCGTCGCCTCGACCGGAAGCGGCCTGTACCGTTCTACCGACGTCGGCAGGACGTGGACGCGATTGGACGGCGACCACGACCATCGGTATTTCCGCGGCGCGTTCGTCCACGACGGTACGGTCTACGCCGGTGGCGCACCCGCGTCCTCCTCGTCGTGGGAAGAGGGAAACCACGCGCTGTTCGCGTCTCACGACGGGAAATCGATCGAACGGATTTCCTTTCCGACGTCCGACGAGGTGGCAATCGGATGGTGTGCGGTCGATGGCGACGTTCTGACAGCGACCCACCGCGGGACGCTGTTCCGGCATGGCTCCGGAGACTGGGAGACGGTCGGGTCGGTTCCGACCCCCGGACGTGTGCGGGGACGGTACATGCCGCTGACGTGGTACGAGCCCTGACGATTGCGATAAAAGAGGCGGTTGTCCGTGGTTCGGCCTCCGAACGCGGTTATTCGGTGGCCGTTTCGAAGTCGAGTTCGGTCTCTTCCACGTCGTCGTCGAGCATCTGCGGTTTGCCGAGCGGGAGCGAACCGAAGAGGGCGTAGTGGACGGCGAAGGCGACGCCGACGAGCGCGACGAGCAGGGTCAGGGTACGTTTGACACTTGCCATATTCGGGACGATGAGCGCGAAAAGAAAGAGTGCTTCGGTGTGCCTTCGGGTAGCCTACCGGTCCACCTCTCCCAACACGATATCGAGACTCCCGAGTGACGCAATTAGGTCCGGCACCAACTCGCCTTCCGACATCTCCGGCAGGGCCGAGAGGTTGTGGAAACACGGGCTTCGAATCTTGAACCGCGCGGGGCTGTCGGTGTTGTCCGAGCGGATGTAGACGCCGAGTTCGCCCTTCGCGCCTTCCACCGCGCGGTACGTCTCCGCGTCCATCGGCGGTTTGAGCGTCCGGGGGACGTTCGACTGCAGGGTGCGCTCCTCCTCGGGCCAGTCGTCGAGCAGTTCGACGCACTGCTCGACGATTCTGGCCGACTGCTCGACCTCCCGGAGTCGGACGAGGACACGAGCGTAGTTGTCACAGCCGTCCTCGGTTACGACGTCCCAGTCGAGTTGGTCGTAGTAACCGTAGGGGTCGTCGCGGCGCAGGTCGTAGTCGATGCCCGACCCGCGGGCGACCGGTCCGGTGACGCCGTACTGTTTCGCCACGTCGGGTTCGAGGATGCCGGTATCGACGCAACGGAGTTGGAATATCTCGTTGCTCGTGAGGAGGTCGTGATACTCCTCCATCGTCGCCGGGAGGCCGTCGATGAAATCGAGCGTCTTGTCGAAGAACTCCCGCCGCGGCTCCGGAACGTCCCAGATGACCCCGCCGAGGCGGAAGTAGTTGTACATCATGCGCTGGCCGGTCAGGTCCTCCAGGATGTTCTGGACGATTTCGCGGTCCCGGAACGCGTACTGGAAGATGGCGGTGAAGTCGCCGTACACGTCGAGCGCGAAGGTCCCGAGCGCGAGGAAGTGGCCGGTCATGCGCGAGAGTTCGACGCCGAGCGTCCGGAGGATTTGAGCGTACTCCGGCACGTCGATGTCCGCGAGGTCCTCGGCCGCCCGCGCGTACGCCCACTCGTTGGTCATGTTCGCGGTGTAATCCCAGCGGTCGGGGTACGGCATGATTTCGTGCCGGTATTTTCCCGATTGCGCCATCTGCTCCTCGCAGCGGTGGAGGTAGCCGATGTCGGGGCGAACGTCCAGCACCTGCTCGCCGTCGAGGACGGTTTCGATGTGGAGGACGCCGTGGGTCGCCGGGTGGTGCGGCCCGATGTTGAGAAACATCGTGTCGGCGTTGTCCGCGTACTCGTCGTGTTTTATCGGGTTTCTGTGGGCCTCCAGCGTGACGATTTGCGGACGGTCCTGGTCGTAGTCG
>NZ_MEIH01000398.1:0-18342 GCF_001723155.1 Haladaptatus sp. W1 | reverse complement strand
GTTTACGAGGCGGAGGGCGAGCCCGAATGCGGTGATGAGGACGACGAGGGGGACCGGTTCGGTGAGTCGCTGGAGGAGGCTTGATTCGTCGCTCGATGTGAGCGGGCGAGCACGCTTCTGGGCGGTGTCGGAACCTTGCATCGTCGGGAGTTACCGACGATATGGTGTGGGTCCGACCAAATAGTTTCTGAAGCCGCATAGATAGTCAATAAACTTACAAACTGTTTTCCATTTACTCCGAGTTCTACGGCCACTTAAGGGCCATGAGCGAGAATCGTGAACCATGGACAGCGATACCACACCAGTCATCGCAAAGGCGGTTCGGACCCCGCAGGGGAAAGAAGGCGGCGTGTACGCCGACGTGCGGAGCGAGGACCTCTCGATTCCGCTCGTGGACACCATCCTCGACGAGACGGGACTGACGAGCGACCACGTGGACGACCTCATGTGGGGGGTCGCCCAACAGCGTGGCGAGCAGGACAACAACGTCGCGCGCGTCATCGCGCTCCTCTCGGACCTCGGCGAGGGGGTCCCCGCGACGAGCATCAACCGCTGGTGTGCCTCCTCGATGCAGGCGCTCATCAGCGCGAGCGACGCGATTCGGGCGGGCCAGCGCACGGCCATCATCGCGGGCGGCGTCGAGAACATGTCGCGCGTGCCGATGTCCGGCGGGTACGAATCCGTCCATCCGGGGCTGGCGGAACAGTACAACATCCCGGAACTCCAGATGGGAATGACCGCCGAGAAGGTGGCCGAGAAGTACGACGTCTCCCGCGAGGAGCAAGACGAGTACGCGCTCCGGAGTCAACAGCGCGCCGCCGAGGCGACCGAAACCGGGCGCTTCGACGACGAAATCGTCCCGGTCGAAACCGAGGACGGACTGGTCGAGGAAGACGAGGGCATCCGCCCCGACACGAGCATGGAAGCCCTGCAAGGCCTCCCGAGCGTGTTCAAAGCCGAGGGCACCGTGACGCCGGGTAACGCCTCCCAGATTTCCGACGGCGCGGCGGCGCTCCTCGTCACCAGCAAGGCGTTCGCGGAGGACCACGGCCTCGACGTGCTGGCGACCGTCGGCGACAACAACGTCGCTGGCGTGGACCCGACCGTGATGGGAATCGGGCCGGTTCCGGCCACGAAGGGCCTGCTGGAGCGCACGGGCGAGAGTATCGACGAGTTCGACCTCGTGGAACTGAACGAGGCCTTCGCCAGCCAGACGCTCTACAGCCAGCGCCAACTCGGCGTCCCGGACGAGAAGTTCAACGTCAATGGCGGTGCCATCGCCATCGGTCACCCGCTGGGTGCCTCCGGTGCACGCCTGCCCGTGACGCTCACTCACGAGATGCAAAAGCGCGACGCGAAGAAGGGCCTCGCAACCCTCTGTGTCGGCTTCGGTCAGGGTGCGGCGATTACGTTGAAGCGAGAGTAACTGCCGCGAATCGGGGATTCGCGGTACTGCTTCTTACCGTATAGTAAATGAACATAGCTGGCCACCAATGGTCAACGAAGGGAAATCTTTTTGCCGTTTATACGAACTCCATAGTATGGGGATTCTGAGAACGGTTGAAGTGGGGAAGATCGAACAACCGGAGCAGTTAGAAGCGGACGTTTTTGTTGAGCTCGCATCTAATGAAATCACATTGGAATCCACTGCAAAGCTTGAAATCGGCGTGAAATGGCTCGGTGAGCCTACGGCTCTCTACTTTGGGCAAACGAGCCCGATAGAACTACCAAAAAGGTGCTCCGAGCCAGATGACGGACTGGTTTTACTTCCATACAATCACGGCTTTGAGAGAAAAGGTGATGAACCGGAGTGTTGGAGGATAAATCTGACTCCAGATGATGACTTTGGACATGCACTTGGACTTCAGCGAATAGAAGTAGACGAAGGCGAGATACTATCCTGCCGAGTAGAAGTTTGGGGTGACCATAGATCTGATAGTTGCTTGTCACCGGGAGAGTATTCGTTCAGTGATGTTCTCTCTAGCGGAGATACATGTGACACCCAGACTTGGAGTTTCGATATTCGCATAAATTCTGTTAGTGATTAACTATTCTGCGTTGCTCTCTAAACCCCCGAACTCTCGCGCCACCTCCGGGCACTCCACGATCTCCGTGTCGCCCGTCGCAACCGGATGCCGAATCGTCGCGTCAACCGACTCGAACCGTGACCTGTCCGAGTGTCGGTTCACATCGCCGCCCCCGTGTTTCGGGGAAGCGACGAGACGCCGCTCGTCGTCTTCAATCGGGATTTGACAGGCTACGGACCGACCTCGCAAAGCGGACGGTGAAGTACGGCCTGTCCTCGGTCGCATACTGGCGATTACGTCTTTATTCTTCATCCGAGGTGCTTGGCGGCATCTACCGGTCCAAAGACAAGAGAAACACCGAGCAACTGGACGTACCGAACGTTCCATCCGCCGACGTCGGGGCATAGAATAATTACGCCGTGCGTCGAGTTCTCGGAACGTGCCCCGAAGTCGTCCCTCTACGACCACGCTCGCGTGGATGGTTCCCGCCGTCCTCGCCAGTCTCGTCGTGTTCGCGGCCTACCTGTTGACACACCCGTATCCCGCGACGGGCGGCGGTCTATACCTGGCGATGGCCGACGCGATACGCGACAACGGCTATCGCCTTCCGGCGCGGGTTCCGCGGTACACGCCGAACGGGATTCCGTTCGGCTATCCGCCGCTCGCGTTCTACGTCGCCGCGCTCGCCCGCGACGTCCTCGGCGTCGGCCCGCTGACCCTGACGCGCTTCCTGCCCGGCGTCGTCACCGTCCTGACCGTCGTTCCAACCTATCTCCTCGGACACGAGGTGTTCGCCGACGCACCCGACAGAAACCGACGAGCGGGGCTCGCGGCGCTCGTCGTCGCGGTTAGTCCCGCCGTGTTCAAGTGGCACCTCTCGGCGGGCGGCATCGTCCGCGCTCCGGCCTTCCTGTTCACGGTGACGGGGTTGTACGTCGGATTGCGGCTGTTTCGGACCCCGGAGAACCCCGTTCGCTGGGCGGTGGCGGGGACGGTCCTGTTCGGCCTGACGATACTCACCCATCCGTCGTATCCCGTCTTCTTCGGGACGAGCTATCTGGTCTTCTTCGCCGTCTTCGACCGTTCTGTCGCCGGACTGAAGCGCGGCGCGTTCGTCGCCGTTGGCGGCCTGCTCCTCGCGGTTCCGTGGTGGGGCCACATCGCGTCCGTCCACGGCATCGGCCTCCTCACCCGGACCGCCGGGTCGCGCCTCGGAATCGGTCGGGGAATCTTCTGGTTCCCCTCGAAGTTCCTCTACGCCCGGCGCACGCGGTTCCTACCCGTCTGGCACGTCCTCACGCTCGTCGGCGTGGTCGCGCTCGCGGTGCGGAAGCGCTACTTCCTGCCGCTCTGGTTCGTCGCGACGGTCGTGATGTTCCCCAAGCCGCGCTTTCTCATGCTCGTCGGCGCGTTCGTGGTCGCCGCCGCAGTGTTCGACTGGTTGCCGAGCATCGCGGAGGCGGCTCCGGAGCGGGACGGCATCTCGACCGACGGCGGACGCCTGCCGCGCGTTTCGCTCGTTTTGCTCCTGTTGCTTTCGACCTACGGCGTGGCGACCGGCGGCCTTTACGCCGCGAACTACGGGCCGGTCCCGGAGCGGCCGCTCCACCGGCTTCAAAAGGAACCGCTCCCGGCGTACATCGACGGCGACGATATGACGGCGATGCGGTGGATTCGAGAGCGGACGGCGGCGGACGCGACGATCCTCGTCGCCGGCGACGCCGCGGAGTGGTTCCCGGTGTTCACCCATCGAACGGTCGTCGCCTCTCCGTGGGGTGCCGAGTGGCTGCCGCCCGAGGAGCGCGAACGGCAAATCTCGCTGTACCGGAACGCGTCGGCCTGCGCGTCGGCGACCTGCATCCGGCAAATTCTCGACCGGGACGACGTATCACCCGAGTACGTCTATCTCACCCGCGAAGGCTCCCGGAGTTGGACCGCCCGCGAGACGCTGAATCGGGCACAGTGGACGGAGATGCTGGAACGCCTCGGAACGTCGAACGGGACGACGGTCGTCTTCCGTAATCGGGACGTGGCGGTCGTGAAAGTCGGTAGGTGACGATGGTCGCCGAGAGAAGGTGGTCGTCGGGTGAGAACGGCCGACGGCTGAAAACGGATGGCTGAAAATGGACGGCTGAAACGAGACGAGCCGTCGGTCTCAGTCGCCCGCGCTGACGGGACCGGACTTCACCGTGCCGTCGTCGTTCCACCCTCGTTCGGCGTAGTACTCCGAGAGGGCGGCCTCGAAGTCGGGCAGGTCGTAGGGGAGCGTGTCGTCCTCGCGGTCGAACCCGCGTTGGTTGTTGAAGTGCCGTTCGAGTTCGACGATTTCCGCGCCGGTATCCTGTAACTTCTCGTACTCCGTATCGAGCAGGGTTTCGAGGCGCTCCTCGGTCATGAAGTCGCGGGAGAACTTGCAGACGACGCCGCTGTCGAGAACGGCGTTGTGGTTTTCTTTCGCCACGATGAGTGGCGGTTTGCCGTCGAGTCCGGTCGGGTCCACCGCCTCGTCCTTGCCGACGAGGGGGTACTCCTTCGAGTAGAACTCGGCGTACATGTGGTCGGCGCCGCGATTCGAGACGGCGAAGGCGAGGCCCTGTCCGTTCAGGGTGCGACCGTCGTGGGCGGAGAATTCGAGTCCCTTGACCGTCCAGTCCTCGACGCCGAGTTCGTCCGCGGCGCGGTGGACGCCCTCCGCGAGGAGGTCGCCTTCGTCCTCGCGGTAGGCGATCTTCTCCACGAGGTCGTGGACGAGTTCGTCGTTGCCGAACTCGTCGTTGGCGGCGAGGTAGGCCGAAATCACGTCGCCGCAGGAGATGGTGTCCATGCCGAGTTCGTCACAGAGGTCGTTCGACTTCATCACCGAGACGATATCGTCCACGCCAGCGTTGCTCCCGAACGCCATCACCGTCTCGTACTCCGGGCCTTCGGTTTCGAGCCCCGTCTCCTCGTCCTTCGTCGGGAGTTTGCAGGCGAAGGCACACTGCGAGCAGGTGCCTTTCTTGTACTTCTTCTCGGCGACGGCCTCGCCGCCGATGTCGCTCGCGCCCTCGAACTCCAGTTCGGAGAAGTAGCGCGTCGGCAGTGCGCTCACGTGGTTCGCGTACTCGGTGACGCTGGTCGTCCCGGCCGATTTCATCGGGTGGTCGTTCGCGGTGGCGGCCTCCCGGTGGACGTCCATCTGTATCGGGTCGATGTCGACGTCCGGGGCCGAATCGCCCGCGAAACTGATGCACTTCACGCCCTTCGCGCCCAGCACCGCGCCGAGGCCGCCGCGACCGAACGCCCGGTGTTCGGTCGTCATGATGGACGCGAAGCGGACGCGATTCTCGCCCGCCGGTCCGGCGACGACCAACTGCTCGTCGCCCAAACCGTGTTCGTCGGCCATGTACTCGCCGACCTCGGTAACGGTCGCTCCGGCCAGTTGGGGGACTTCTTCGAACTCGATTCCCTCGTCCGTGACGTGAACCGCCACCAGATCGTCGCTTCGGCCGGTGACTTGCACCGCGCCGTACCCTGTGGCCGCGAAGTGGCGCGAGAGGAATCCGCCCGCGTTCGAGGAGAGCAGGCCGTCCGTCAGCGGCGAGACGCCGGTGCAGTTCATCCGTCCCGTGAAACTCATCGTCGAACACTGGAGCGGACCGGTGGTGAAAAAGAGGCTGTTCTCGGGACCGAACGGGTCCGTGTCGAACGGAATCCGGTCGTGTGCGAGTTTCACCCCGACGCCACGTCCGCCGATGAACGACGACAGCACGTCGTCCACGTCCTCGGCGACGGTCGTCCGGTCGCCCACGTCGATGGTCAGAAGCGAACCTGTTGCGTGCAACATGAACGACGATGAGAGATTGAGAGTGATAAAGACACAGGTCGCGTTCTGGGAACCCGAAACGGCCTTGTTTCTCTGCTTCAAAGGTGTAAACAGACGAATATCTTTTTGCGGTCAGCTATCCAAATGGCGGGTAGTGTATCGTACGGCCGGGACATCACACAGTCTTCGACAATGACCACCGAGCCACCGACTGGGGAAGGTCGGATTTCGCCGGATACCGCGTTCGAAATCCTCACCAACCCGCGGCGTCGGTACGCCCTCTCTTACCTCGGGTCGAAGTCGGGGCGGGTTTCCATCGGCGAACTCGCCGAGGCCGTCGCCGCGTGGGAGCAGGACACCAGCGTCGAACTCGTCTCCTCGAAGGAGCGAAAGTCGGTGTACACCTCGCTGTACCAGACCCATCTCCCGAAGATGGCCGACGCGGGCATCATCGTCTACGACAGACAGCGCGGACAGGTACGACTCAGCGATACGGCGACCGAACTCGACAAATTCGTCAATCCGCCGTCGAAGACGCAAAACTGGAGTCGATACTACCTCGCGTTGGCGCTCGTCGGTGGGGTCGCCATCGTCTGTAACCTCCTCGGGATGTATCCGTTTTCGCTCGTACACGTCCTCGTGTACGTCGCGCTGCTTCTTGCGGGATTCACCCTTCTCTCGGCGGCGAATTTGGAATTCGTGCGACGAAAACGAGACTCGTCTATCGCGGATGACACAGCGAGATGGCGCTTCTGACGGCCGACTTGCGACCGAGGAAGGTCACGTGGTCGCCGTTCTGAAGCGTGAAGTCCTCGCTCGGAACTTGCGTCTCGCCGTCGCGGCCGACGAGCGCGATGAGGACGCCGTTCGGGAGTTCGGAGTCGAGTTCCTCGATGGTCTTGCCGACCATGCTCGGTTCGGTTACTTCTATCTCCTGTACGTCGCCGCTCCGACCGAGTTCCGTCATCCAGTTCGAGAGCGCGGGGCGTTCGATAACGTTGTCGATGGCCCACGCGGTGGCGAGCGACGACGAAATCGTCCGAACCCCGAGGTCCTCGAAGGCGTCCACGTTGTCCGGGTTGTTCGCCCGAGCGATGATGGTCTCCACGTCGAACTTCGATTCGGCGAGTTGCGCGACGAGGAGATTCACGTCGTCGTCACCGGTCGCGGCGACCACGATTTTCGCGTTGTCGGCACCCGCCGCCCGAAGGACTTCCGTATCGGTCCCGTCACCTTCGTGGACGGTGTAGCCCTCCTCACGTGCGGTCTGCAGTATCGTTTCGTCGTTCTCGATGAGTACGACGTTCTCTCCGCGGTCTTCGAGGCGTGCGGCGAGCGACCGGCCCACCTTTCCGCCTCCGATGATGAGTACGCGCATTGGAATCACGTTCAGGTATTCTGCGATGTGTCGAGCGAATCCGCCCTCGAACACGACGGTCACGACGATGACGAGGAAGACGGTCCCGATGAGCACCGCCGCCGCCGTCTCGGCGTTCGGAATCACGTCGGCTTCGTTCCGGATGCGAATCGCGAACAGCGTGGCGACCGACGCCGGAATGATGCCGCGCGGTCCGACGAGACTCATGAACGTCTTTTCGCCCCGCGTGAATCGACCGCCGGAGGCCGAAACGAAGATGACCAGCGGCCGGATGACGAACATCACGGCGAGGACGACGACGATACCGCCGATACCGAGGTCGAACAAGTACGTCGGTTTCAGCTGCGCCGCGAGCGTGATGAACACGAACGAAAGGACGACGAGCGTGATGTCGCCCTTGAACTCCTCTATCTTCTCCTCGTACGGAAGGTTCGCGTTACCGAGCAGGATGCCCGCCGTTGCGACGGCCGCGATGCCCGCTTCCTTGGCAACGAAGTCGGCGGCGGCGTACGCGGTCAGCGCCCCGACGAGAATCAGCAGGCGGGAGTTCTGTGGTGCGTTCCCTCGTGAGAGGTTGAGCCGGTGGAGTACGTACCAGAGAATACCGGCGACGACGAGACCGACGAGGACGCCGGTCCCGAGTCGGCGTACGAAGGACGCCAGAAACTCGCCGAAGTCGAACCCGTTCGACCCGGTGAGGACGAGAACTTCGAACATCACCACGGCGAGGATGGCGGCGGACACGTCGTTCGCGATACCCTCCGTTTCGAGCGCAGCACCGACTCGGTCCCGCACCGCCACGACCGAGAGTATCGGGGTGATGACCGTCGGACCGGTCGCCACGAGCAGCGACCCGATGAGTAGGGAGAGGTCCCACGGTTGCCCGAGCGCGTAGCGCACGAGGGTGGCCGTCCCGAGCAACGAGATGAGGGCACCGACGGTGATGAGGCGAATCTGTGCCGACGGTGCCTCACGGAGTTTGTTCACTTTGAGGTGGAACGCCCCCTCGAAGACGATGATGGCGACGCTCAAGCCGACGATAGACGAGAGCGCGTCACCGAACGCCGACGGGTCGAGCAGCCCGAGTCCGACCGGGCCGAAGAGAACACCCGCAGAGATGAGAAACAGGACGCTCGGCACTTGGAACCGATCCGCGAGCACCTGTGAGACGACGCCAAGTCCGATGATGGCGGTGACTATGTACAGCAACTGCGCACTCGCTGCCTCGGCACTCACTGCTGGCCCTCCATGTATCGGGAAGGAAAAGCTGGACGGGTATAAAATAGCATGGTCTGAATGGGACACTGCAGCGGGAAAGGAACCGAACTGGATAGTCAATCGTTTCGGTTCTCGGTCGAAACGTGGTCATTTGTCAAGATTCTCTTTGAAAAGACCTGTCCGAGGTGAGAATCAGTCGGCGTAGATGGAGTCGATATCGTCGGCGAACCGGTCGAGGATGTTGCGGCGTTTCTTCTTCATCGTCGGCGTGAGCAGGTCGTTGTCCTCGGTGAACTCGATGGGGACGAGCCTGAACTGCTTTATCCGCTCGTAGGACTCGAAGCGCTGATTGATGCGCTCGACTTCGGCTTCGACCCACTCGTACACCGTGTCGTCCCGGCACAGTTCGCGGTCGTCCTCGGGAAGGGAGAGCCCCTCGCGGGCGGCGCGCTCGCGGACCTCCTCGACGTTGGGGACGATGAGCGCGCTGACGAACTTCCGGCCGTCGCCCATGACCATACACTGTTCCACGATGTCGCTGGCGGCGAAGGCGTCCTCGATGGGACCGGGCGCGACGTTCTTGCCGGTCGAGAGGACGAGCAGTTCCTTGGCGCGCTCGCGAAACGCGATGTACCCGTCGGGGCGGATTTCGACGATATCGCCGGTTCGGAACCAGTCGTCCTCGGTGAAGGCCTGTTCGGTCTCCTCCGGTTTGTTCCAGTAGCCGTCGGTGACGTTCGGACCCTTGACGAGGAGTTCGCCGACCTCGCCCGCCGCGTCCGAGAACTGCTTGCCGACGACGGAATCGTCAACTTTCACTTCCTCGTCCACGACGGGGTAGCCGATGGTCCCGATCTCCGGCGCTTCGGGCGGGTTGACCGAGATGACGGGCGACGTTTCGGTGAGTCCGTAGCCTTCGAGGATGGGCAGTCCCATCCCGTGATAGAGCGCGCACAAATCAGCCGAGAGGCTGCCGCCGCCGCTGATGAAGAACTCGATGTTACCGCCGAGTCCGTCCTTCACCTGGTCGAAGACGAGTTTGTCGGCGAGCAGTTTCTGCGCACGGAGGCCGACGCCCGGCGAGTCCACCTCGTGATACGCCTTGCCGACGTCCGTCGCCCACTCGAAGATGCGGCGTTTCAGGTCGCTCTCGTCGGCCTGTGACCGAATCGCGTCGTAAATCCGCTCGTAGACGCGGGGGACGCTGGTGCCGGTCGTCGGCCTGACCGCGCGGAAATCGTCCTGCAACGTGTCCGGGCTTTCAGCGTAGGCGACCGTCGAACCGGCCGCGAACATCATGAAGTGACCGGCGGTTCGCTCGAAGACGTGCGCGAGCGGGAGGAACGAGACGGTCTTCGAGTGCTGATCGACGACCGGCACCTCCTTGTCGGGTCGGGGACCGAACCGTCGGTAACACTGGTTGACGTTCGACCGGAAGTTCCAGTGGGTGAGTCTCACGCCCTTCGGTTTGCCGGTCGTTCCGCTGGTGTAGATGAGCGTGGCGAGGTCGTCCAACTCGCGGGCGTCGATCCACGATTCGTACTCGTCGGCGTCGAAGGCCGCCTCGCCGCGGTCGTGTATCTCGCCGAGCGTGTAGAGGTCGTCGCGGTCGTACTCCCGCGAGAGGGTGTCCATCACGACGATGAATTCGAGGTCGAGTGCGTCTTCCGCCTCGAACACGCGTTCCAGCAAGTTCTCGTTCTCGACGACGACGCCCGTCGCCTCGGGGTCGCCGAGGAGGTACTCGACTTGGGAGACGGACGAACTCCGATAGACGGTCGTCACGACCGCGCCCGCCGCGAGCAGCGCGAAGTCGGTCTGTGCCCACTCCATCCGCGTGTCGGCGAAGATGCCGATTCTGTCGTCCGCTTCGACGCCGAGGTCGCGGAACCCGGCGGCGAGGTTGCGAACGATGTCGCGCATCGTCGCGTACAAGATGGACCGAAACTCGCCGTCCGGTGCCGCCGGAAGCGTGGTTTCGGTCAGCGAGCGACTGTAGACGCCGCCCTTGTACTGCTGTGCGGGACGATTTTGGTGTCGTTCGGCGCTGTCCTCGAACATACGGGCCAGCGTCGTCCGCTCGATGGCTGGGTCGGTAAACTCCTTCTCGGCGTCACGCCACTCCATACCAGTCACTTGCAAGTTCTCACCCATTAAGGTAGTGTAGAACGATACGAAAGTTTACTCCCGTTTTTCGGGTTTCGAGCGTTTCACATGCCTTCGTGGGTGTCGAGATAGTGAAGAACCCCGCGGGTGTTCATCGCCGTTTCGGCGTGCGCCTTCGTCTCGCCCCAGATTTCGTCCATTTCACCCTCCTCGACGAAGTGCTCGATTATCTCCTCGTCGTCGTCCGCGGCCGCGCGCTGGGCGTCGACGGCCGCGACCCACTTCGAGAGGACTTCTCCGTACTCGTCCATCGCGTCCTCGGAGTACTCGCGGGGGCCGAAGTGCGTGTAGAGGAGCGTCTCCGGCGCGAGGGCGCGGATGGTCTCCACGTCGTCCAGACACTGGTCCAAATCGAAGTCCGACGGCGGCGACGTCTCGCGGATTTCGCCGATGCTCGGCACCCAAATCCCCGCGGCGTCGGCGGTGAACACCGCGTCGTTCGCCGGGTCGTAGAACATCGTCTGGTGCGGTGCGTGCCCCGGCGTATGGATGACGTCCAGTTCGTGACTGCCGCAGTCGATGGTGTCGCCGTCCGTCACTTCCACGACGCGCTCCTCGGGGACGGGTTTCGGTTCGACGTAGAACTGCCACTGGTCGCCCACGGCCGCCTTCGTTCCCTTCACCAGATACTCGGGGTTCACGAGGTGGCGCGCGCCGATTTCGTGGACGTACACGTCCGCGTTCGGGCACTCCGCGGCCAGAAAGCCCGCGCCGCCCGCGTGGTCGAGGTGGACGTGCGTCGGCGCGATGACCGCCACGTCCTCCCGTGCGATATCCAACTCGGAAAGCGCGTCGAGGATTCGCTCGTAGTGGGTCCCGATGCCGGTATCCACGATGGCTGGTCGGTCGGTGTCGAGGATGTACACCGCGCCGTAGGCCTCCGTGTCGTACATTCCGGTGTCGAGGTAGTACAGGTCCGAACAGTCCCCCATCGTGACTTCCCGTAGGTCGCCGATTGCCATACCGTACCTCGCGTGGGGAGACGGGAAAAACGATTCGCGTCCCACGTGTTTCGTGATTCACCTGCGAGGAGTTCCTCGTTTCATCGAACTCATGGTCACGCCGAGTCGTTTCCGTGTTCCGAGGGCGTTCAGGGACTGCTGGCGGCGCTCACACCGCACCCGCACCGCCGGTGTCCCCACACCTCCCCGCCAGCGCGGGAATGCGCTCGCCGTTCGCATCGCTCACGCCTCGCGCGACGCGCGCTGGCGCACCCTCCCGGAAGCGTAATCGTGCGTTCCATGGCGGCTATTCGTGGTGCGCGATACCGACCGAACGACCCCGGCGCGTGCGCCAGCAGGTTCGCGGCCAGCGGTCGGCCGCGAACCTGTGGGTTATCACGCGAGGGATGAGTACCGCAACGGAGTGAGGAACGGAATCGGTTGGGGAGGGTGTGGCTGATGCGGTTGCGGTGTTGTGGGCGGACTTCTGAAAGGCTCCGCCTTTCAACTCCCCGCTCGTTCCTCGCAGGGATGAAAGGGGCCGCGCGCTCGCGTTCATTGTGGTCGCTGTGCGAGATATTCTGGCCTCTCCGCACCGGTCGGCCAGAATAGTTGCTCGCACAGCGACCGCGAGCGTGGCGGAGGCTTTCGGGGACTTCTTGTCATTGTTGGGAGCGTTAGCCACGGATTCTCCTCGACATCCCCTACCCGGTCGGTGCGATTCAGAGACGCCCACCGACGCCGTCTTCAAATCCGATTGCGAACAGTGTCACATCGTCTCGATATAGCGACACGGTTTTTTGCAGGCGTGCTGAAACCCGAGTCAGGAATGCTCGACAGGAAGTTTATCCGGGACCACCCGGACGAAGTTCGAGAGGGGCTCGAAAACCGAGGCGACGACGTAGATTTGGACGGCTTTCTCGATTTGGACGCCGAGTGGCGCGAACTGAAGGCCCGCGGCGACGACCTTCGGCACGAACGAAACGAGGTCAGCCGAAGCATCGGCGAGCTGAAACAGGAAGGAAAAGAGGAGGAAGCACAGGCGGCCATCGAACGGTCGAGCGCGCTCAAAGAAGAACTCGAAGAAGTCGAGACGAAGGCGAGCGAACTGGAGGAGGAACTCGAAGAGCGGATGCTCGAAATCCCGAACGTTCCACACGAGAGCGTCCCGGTCGGCGCGGACGAGGACGACAACGTGGAACAGCGGCGCGAGGGCTTCGACGACCTCCGAGACCTCCCGGCGGACGTGATTCCGCACTACGACCTCGGCGAGGAACTGGACATCATCGACGAGGAGCGGGCGGCGAAAACCACCGGCAGCGGCTTTTACTTCCTGAAGGGCGACGGCGCGCGACTGGAGCACGCCATCATGCAGTTCATGCTGGACGTGCACCGCGAGCAGGACTACGTGGACATCTTCCCGCCGATACCCATCAACAGCGACTCGATGACGGGGACGGGCCAACTGCCGAAGTTCGCCGAAGACGCCTACAAAATCGAGGGCGAAGACCTCTGGCTCTGCCCGACCGCGGAGGTGCCGGTGACGAACATGTACGCGGACGACATCCTCCTGCGCGACGACCTGCCGCTGAAACACCAGGCGTACACGCCGAACTTCCGCCGCGAGGCCGGTGAACACGGCACGGAAACCCGCGGTATCGTGCGCGTCCACCAGTTCAACAAGGTCGAGATGGTCAACTTCGTGGAACCCGAGGAGAGCTACGACCGCCTCGACATCCTGTTGGACGAGGCCGAAGAAGTCCTGCGCCGCCTCGAACTGCCGTACCGGGTCCTCGAACTCTGTACGGGCGACCTCGGGTTCAAGGCGACCAAGCAGATAGACCTCGAAGTGTGGGCACCCGGCGACGACTTGGACGACGGCCCGGAGGAAGGAGGACGCTGGCTCGAAGTCTCAACCGCTTCGAACTTCGAGGACTTTCAGGCCCGTCGGGCCGGACTTCGCTACCGCCCCGAACGCCACGAATCGACGGAGTACCTGCACACGCTGAACGCCTCGGGGCTAGCGCTCCCCCGCGTCATGGTCGCCATTCTGGAGTACTACCAGAACGACGACGGCACGGTGACGATTCCCGAAGCCCTCCGGCCGTACATGGGCGGACAGGAAGTCATCGAAGGTCACGAACCCGTCGGCGAGAGCGCGCTCGGGTCGGGCGAGCGGGACTGAGGGAGTTTCGCTCCGCGAACCGTCTTGTTCAATTTGTGCAATACTGTTTTAATCGGTGACGACCAAGTGTAACGTATGGGACGAACGTTCGTCGTCGTCGGCGGTGATGCCGCGGGAATGAGTGCAGCGAGCAAGGCGAAACGGGACGACCCCGACCTCGAAGTCGTCGTCTTCGAGAAGGGCGAGTGGGTGTCCTACGGAGCCTGTGGGCTTCCGTACTACGTGAAGGGAGAAATCGAGTCGCTGGACGACCTCGTGACGCTCACGCCGGAGGAGTTCGCCGAACGCGGCATCGACCTCCGACAGCACCACGAAGTCGTCTCCATCGACCGGGAGGAACGGACGGTCACGGCCGTCCACGACGGAGAACGAGTCGAACAGTCCTACGACGACCTCCTCGTCGCAACTGGCGCACGGGCCGTCGTCCCGCCCATCGAGGGTGCGGACCTCGACGGAGTGTTCACGCTCCACAGCATGAACTCGGCGGCGACCGTCAAACGCGCGCTCTCCCCACCGGCGACGGTGCCGGACGACGAGTTCCAAGAGGGGTACGGCGCACAGGTTCACGAATACCTCGCCGCGGCGAACCCGGATTCCGTGGGCATCATCGGCGGGGGCTACATCGGCCTGGAGATGGCGGAGGCGTTCGACGCCCGCGATATGGACGTCCACGTCTTCGAGATGCTGCCGCACGTGCTCGACCCGTTCGGAAAAGACGTCGCCGAGAAGGTCGAGGGCCACCTCGAATCGAACGGCGTCGGGGTCTCGCTGGACACGATGGTCGAGCGCATCGTCGGCGAGGACGGCCGCGTGACCGGCATCGAGGCCGACGGCGAGACGGTCCCAGTCGACGTGGTGCTGGTCGCAACCGGCGTCGCGCCGAACGCCGAACTCGCGGGGGAGAACGGCGTCGAACTGGGCGAGACGGGGGCCATCGCCACCGACGAGTACGGGCGAACGAACGACGAGAACGTCTTCGCCGGGGGCGACTGCGCCGAAGCGCGCAACGCCGTGACGGGCGAACCGGACTACGTGCCGCTGGCGCTGACCGCGAACCGAGCGGGGCGCGCCATCGGACAGACGGTCACGGGCACCCCGACGCCCGTCGGCGATATCGTCGGCACGGCGGTGGTGAAGGTGTTCGACCTCGAAGCCGCGCGAACGGGGGTCATCGACCACGAGGTAGCCGAAACCGCCGGATACGACCCCGTATCGCAAGTCATCGAGCAAGGGTCGCGGGCGCACTACTACCCCGGCGGGTCGCCCATCACTGTCCGGTTGACCGCCGACCGGGAGTCCGGCCGCCTGCTCGGCGCGAGCATGGTCGGACGCGAGGGAGTCGCACAGCGCATCAACACGGTGGCGACCGCCCTCCACGCCGAGATGACCGTCGATGAGGTCGAGTACCTCGACTTGGCGTACGCACCGCCGTTCGGTCCCGTCTGGGACCCGGTGCTCACGGCCGCGAAGGTCCTCCACGGAAAACTCGACTGAAGTCCGGTTGGAATTCGACCGAGGGACGACTCTCGGTCGAACGAGGATCAATCGTTCCCCCTGTTTCGGGTCGGTACCTGACGGAACGGATTTACAATAGAGGGTTCAGGTTCCGATATTTATTTCCATAATGAACGATGAAATGGGATATGATTTCGGTAACAATGGACATGGTGCAGTATGACTGTCCATACATCGACGTGACGGACGAAACGGACGTCTCGTTTCACACCATGCATTGGGACTTCAACACCGCCCAGCGGAAGTTGGAGACCCGGATTCTCGTTCGTGGGGACGACCGGGGCGCGCTGACCAACGGTCTCGGCGCGTTGCAGGACCACGACCGAATGTTGGAGTTCGAACTCCTCTCGCGCCGCGGCGACACCGCGGTCATCAAGTCGTTCATCGGGCAGACGGACGCGATGCGGACGATTCGAAAGCACGACGGCTACATCACGGGGCCGTTTCAGATCAGCGACGGGAGCGAACGCTGGAACGTCGGGTTCGACTCCGCCGACAACACCGACAACGCCCTCTCGGATTTGGAGAGGAACAACGACTTTCGCGTCGAGAGCCGAAACGCCACGTCGTTCGAGGAGTACCTCGACGTCATCCAGCACCTCGGCGCGGCGAAAAACGTCCTCGACGGCTGTCGGGAACTGTCGGAGACGGAGCGCGAAACGCTCCGCAAAGCCGTCGACGGAGGGTACTTCCGAACGCCGCGGGACGCGAACCTCGGCACGTTGGCCGAGGAGTTCGACGTTTCGAAGACGGCGGCGTCGAACAACCTCCGACGGGCGGAGGCGAAGGTGCTCGAACGCGTCGTGGCATCGTTCCCCGAAATCGAATCCGAGGACGTGCTGACCCGCGAATAGGCGGACGGCGAGTCGAATAGGGAGCGGAAACAGAAACCGAAATCAGAACAACCCGGCGGATTCGACGGCGATATCGACGTGCGAGAGTCGGGAATCGTTTTCGAGCGCCTCCACATCTGCGACCTGCGGGTCCCGCGATTTCGTCGCCGAAAGCTCGAATTCGTCGGCGTCGCCGTCGGTCCACGAAACCGTCAGTTTCGCCCGCCGGAACAGGGTTCCTTCCCGAAGGCGAATCAACTGAACCGAATCGAGCGGAACCGCGAAGTTGCGGTCGCTGAACGACAGGGCACGGTCGGCCGTGGCGTCCGCGAGTTCCTCTCGCCCACGTTCTCCCGTGTCCGCCCGCAACAGCATCGATTTGAACGACTCGCCGACGAAACACCAGACGAGTCGCTCGTTCGTGACGAGCAGTTCCCAGTACTCCATCGACGTGGGGCGCTGGCGGAACCACCCGGAGAGGTGGGCGATTCGCGTTTCGTCCTCGCCGTCTCGTGTCTCGGTCATGCTCATTCTATCCCTCCAGAAGGATGGCGATGTCCTCAGGAACCGTCTGTCGCTCCTGCGTCACCAGCGAGACGCCGATGAAGAGCGCGATGGCGACCAAGAGGGCGACCGTTCCGACCGGGAACGAACCGGGGAACGGGTATAGGCCCGAGACGGCCTCGCTGAGTCCGGCGAATCCCGCGGTCTCCGCGATTCGCGGGACGGCGCTGTAGAACAGGTTGACGCCCAATCCGCCGAGGAGCGCGGCGATAGCGCCCTCCTTCGTCGCACCCTTCCAGTTCAGGCCGAGGGCCGCGATGGCGAAGAACGCCGCTGCGAAAAAGCCCCAACCGATGGTTCCGAGGATGCCGACGAGCGTCTGCGAGTAGAAGACGATGAGCGTCGAGGCGATGGTCAGGCCCGCCAGCGCGGCTTGCGTCACGCGAAGTTCGGTCTTGTCGTCCTCGATGGGTCGGCCGAGCGCGCGGGGGATGTCGCGGGACACCGCCGCCGCCCCGATGTTCAGGAACGAGTCGCTCGTGCTCATGATGGCCGCGAGCAGGGCCGCGAGGATGAGTCCGGCCACGACGCCGGGCGTGTGTTCGAGCACGAAGACGGGACCGACGACGGACGCGCTCTTCGGGGCCGCGGTCTGACCCGCCTCGACCATGGCGCGCATCGACAGTCCGGTCGAGAAGGCGAGGAGGCTCGAAATCGCGTACGTCGCCGCCGCGATTGGCGCGCCCCAGCGCAGGATTTTGAGGTTGCGGCTCATGTAGAACTTGGTGATGAGGTGTGGCTGTCCCGCCGCGCCGACGGAGAACAGAATCCACCAGCCGAGCGCCGTGAAGATAGTCGCCGCGGGCGCTCCCATCGCGCCGAACGGCGAGACGAACGCCGGGTCGGCGGTGGCGAGGTTGCGCGAAATCGACCCCATGCCGCCGCCGAACGACAGCGCGAAGGCGAAGACGAAGAGGGAACCGACTATCATCGTGATGGCCTGCACGAAGTCCGTCCAGACGCCCGCTATCATGCCGCCGAGCATGCTGTAGAGCAGGAGGATGAGCGCGCCGATGAGCAGGCCCCACATCACCGGGAGGCCGAAAATCGCGCGCATGACGTATTGGAGCGCGGCGAGGTTCGTCGCCAGATAGGCCATGACGCCGACGATGACGGCGACGGCGGTGAGGCCGCGAACCCACGCGCTCTCGTATCTGACGTACATTCCGTCGGCGAGCGTCATCACGTCGCGGATGTCGGCGAGCAGTCGCATCCGCTTCGCCAACAGCACCCACGTGATGACGAACCCGAGCGGCGCGGTGAAGAAAATCCACAGCGCCGTCGTTCCGAACGAGTAGACGAGTTCGGGACCGCCGACGAAGCCGAACCCGGACTGGATGACCGAGAACGCCGTCAGCGCGAGCACCCACGTGCCGATGCTCTTGCCGGTGATGAGGAAGTCCGCGGTGCTCTCGGTCTGCATGTAGCCCCAGACGCCGATTGCCAACACGATGGTGCAGGTGACGGGCCACGAATTTCCGCAAATAGAGATCACCCGTGACCCCGACCGCACGGGGGCGACGGTGTTCGGCCCATTCACGAACAAATCGACGGTCGAAACGGTCGTCAAGGCGCTCCGGGAGACGTACGGCATCCGCGGCTGTTCGGACCACAAGTTCGCCAACCGCGACCGACCGTGCCTCGACCACGACATCGGCCTCTGTACCGCGCCGTGCACGAACGAAATCGGCCGGGAAGCGTACCTCGGCG
>NZ_MEIH01000397.1:0-1595 GCF_001723155.1 Haladaptatus sp. W1 | reverse complement strand
TCGATGTTGGCTTATTCGCTGATTAGTTTGCATCGGGAGTTCTGAGGTTTCGCTGTTCGTCAGATTTTTTGGCTATTCCTCCTGAGCCGTTCTCGCCTTCGCGCATAGATTCATGTGGGGTTGACGGAGGTGGTCTACCTCCGCTTGATTGATTAGGGTCTATTTGTCTCACTGCCTCATGTTGCACTAAGCAGGTGTGGAGACATCTACTACCGGCAGAAGGGCGGCAGAAGGTATTAATTCGGCTCAACTCAACTCTCTCAGCACGATTCACCAGAAGTACGCATCGAATCTGATAGGTATTCCGTTACAATCCATGCTGATCGAACTGTCACGGTGTCCGAGCCGAGTACCCAGGACGTCGCTACTACTAGCCGATCGAGAGGCTCCAAATTCTCGACGGCGGTGCTCTTCACGCGGACAGTGCAGTATACTCGACAGCAGGGTGACGAAGTGGGGAGGACCGATAACCTAGTAGCTGAACCGCATTATTCCTGTAGTGAGGATTCCTGTTCGCCAGTCGAAACCGTCACCAACAGTTCCTTGAGCAGCGCATCAACCTGTGGCGGGGCGCTGTAGGCGGCTTGCTGATCGGATTGGTTATACTCAATCACCCCTGCATCAGCGAGTTTGGGGAGATGAATATGATGGACCGCAATCTCTGTCTCCACGTCCCTCTCCGACGGTTCCCGGCCGGCACTCTGTGTCAGCTCCGTCACTAACGCAGAGATAGGCATAGGATCCGCTGTATCGCGAAGAGACTGGAGGAGAACCCGGCGCCGGTGATCGGCAAGGAGCTTGTATAAGAGAGTAAGCTGTTCCTTGGTGGTGCCACGATCGCCAATCGGGTGTTTATCCTCTCGCATACTCAAGTCTCGATTGGCCATACATATAATCATTATTTATAATTATCTAGTTATATTGGTGAATTCGCAGAAAGAGACTCGAAATATCGTGCATCAACACACAGTATGTGCTCTACCAGCACTATCTGGCTTTAAAAGTATGAAATGCACAATCGAATGGGTTGAAAATTAGCGCTCACGTTGTTCATCGGCGGTGGCTTCACTGAAATGGAAATGATCAAATGGTTGCATATGCCGCTCGCGCATGATCTCGGAACTCTCGATCGTGACACCAGACTCGTGCAGCGTGTCCGTGATACGCGTGATATCTTGCGTACTCGTCCCCACGACTTCGACGTAGATATTCCGCCGGCCAACGAGCATCTCGCGCACATCGACCACGCCCTGTATCTCGAGCATTTTCTGGACAAATTCGGATTGGTTGGTTGCGGGCACGGTACAGACGAACAGCACGCGCAGCGGGAGATTCGCCGCTTCATAATCGATCTCAGGATGATAGCCCTTGATGATGCCATCATCTTCGAGCGCTTCGATTCGGTTCCGGACAGTACTCGCCGAAACCCCGACTGTCTCTGCAATCTCTTGGGCAGTTGTATGCCGGGCATCTCGCTGGAGATGATAGAGGATACCACGGTCCACGTTGTCCAATGGTCGGCTCATAGTGACGGATACGGTAAGTGTGCATAAATAGAGTGTGTGAAACTGAGTGATTTCTCTACGTAAATGTCG
>NZ_MEIH01000396.1:0-6944 GCF_001723155.1 Haladaptatus sp. W1 | reverse complement strand
GCCTGTTCCTGCATGTTGTTGATGAGTTCAGGTCCGCTGATGCCGTCGGGGAATCCGGGGTAGTTCTCCACGTCCGTCGTGAGCGTCAACTGCCCGCCGGGTTCGTCGCCCTGCAGGACGAGCGGGTCGTTGTTCGACCGGGCGGAGTAGATCGCCGCGGTGAGTCCCGAGATGCCGCTCCCCGAAACGATTACTTTCCGGTGTTCCGGGTCGGAATCGACGGTTTCACCGCCGTCGGCCAGCGCGAGGCCCAGCTTTTCGTCCAGCTTGCCTTCCTCTTCGAGCGCGCAGGTTTCGTCCCAGCCGCCTATGAGCTCGTCGTCGATGAACACTTCCGGGGCGGTTTTCCGCCCGTCGGCGCGTTCGACCATCTCCTCGAACAGCTCCTCGTCGCGGGTTACGTTGTACGTCTCGTACTCGACTCCTTTTCCGTCGAGGAGTTCTTTGGCCTTATCGCAATAGGAACAGTTCTCCTTGATGTACATCTCGACACGAGGCTCTTCGTTCATGGTGCAATATCACTCGTCGTCGTGTATTTACCTTGCGCTGTCTCCCGTCGTTTCCGGTTTCACCGTCGGACTCGCTCGAAGCTCTTACCTTCGCGCTCCGCCACGATTCGGCTATGCCCGCAGAGTTAGTCGAGAAGACGAACCGCTACGAACGCCTGCTGTCGGAGGCGCTCGACGCCGCCGAAATCGCCGCGCCGACGGACACCCCGATGGGCGAAGCGGCGGTGGACTGCCGGGAGATGGCCCGGTCGTATTTGGAGGACGGGCGGCACTTCAAGGACGAGGGCGATTTCGTCAACGCGCTGGCGTCGTTTTCCTACGGCCACGCGTGGCTCGACGCAGGGGCGCGCATCGGCGTCTTCGACGTTCCCCGAGAGGGACATCTGTTCACGGTGTAGGCCGCATACTGAATCAGTAGGGCGATGCGCTTACGTGGGCAGAGTGTTTCGGTTGGGGGTGATGGAGGGCGTCCTCTGGTACGTGCTCACCGGTACCCGTGGCGGAGCCAACCGCGTTCGGTTGGTCCGGGCCGTCGACGAGCGACCACGGAACGCCAACCAACTCGCGGAGGACTTGGACCTCGATTACAAGACGGTTCGTCACCATCTGGACGTCCTCATGGACAACGGAATCGTCGAGAACAGCGGCGACGAGTACGGTGCGGTGTACCTGTTGACTGACCGAGTGCGACAGCACTGGGAGACGGTCGAGGAGATAATCGGGAAGGTGGAATGAGTATGGCCGAATCTGGGAAAGCATATATGCGAACACGATTACAAAGGAGGGACGACGGATGGGAATCTGGATAGACGTCGCGCGGGTTTCCACGGCGCTCAACGTGGTGTTACTTCTCGGCTTGAGCTACGTGTGGCTCGACAACTACCGTCAGTTTCAGTCGAAACACACGCTCGGTCTGTCGGTGTTCTCCGTCCTGCTCCTCGCACAAAACGCGCTGGCGTTCTACATCTACTCGTGGGATAACTTGTTGTCCGTTTGGTTCGCAACCAAGGTTCCCGCCCCCGCGTGGAAAGCGATGCTCGCGCTTCACGTCCTCGAATTTCTCGCGCTGGTGTTCCTCGCGTGGGTCACGTGGGACTGACCTCCTCTTCTCGACCGTTCCTCTCGGACTAGATGACCATTTATGCGTGTTTAGCCACCTCATAGCAAGGAGTCCGGAGGACCTACGAAACGTCCGTGACACCTCGAACGCGACGCGCACCGACCGGGGCGTGGTCAAGGTGAGCGGAAGCGGGAAACTGTGGTACGTCCTCTCCGGCAGTCGCGGCGGCGCTCGCCGGGCGACCCTACTGGCGGAACTCGCCGAGGAACCGCGCAATCCGAACCGGTTGGCGGCCGACCTCGACATCGACTACAGCACCGTTCGGCATCATTTGGACGTCCTCGTCGAGCACGAACTCGTCGAAACGGTGACGGGCGACTACGGGTCGCGGTACGCCCTATCGGCGGAAACCGAACGGAACTGGGAGGAGGTCGAGCGGATAATCCGAACGGTGTCGTAGCGTCCCGACACGGCTCAGCCGAGGACGCCGAATCCGTTCATCGGGCCGAACAGGACGTGAAGCAGGACGCCGACGACGAGCGCGGGTATCGTAGTGTAGATGGACGCCACGACCGCGGCCGTTTTGTCGATGGCGATGAGCGGGAAGAGGGCGTCCCCGTCCTGACTGATGGCGTTGGCGGTGAGCGCGGAGAACGGTATCGCGCCCTCGGCGTACACGCTGGCGAGCACGATTTGGGGGCCACAGCCGGGAATCAGGCCGACGACGGCACCGGCGATGGGGGCGAGGAGGCCCGCGGCCGCTGCGAGCGCGCCGACGTCGATACCGAACAGCAGGACACCGTACTCGTAGAGCAGGTACGCGGCGAGCACCCAGACGGTGACGAAACTCGTTTCCATCGCCGCGTGCGTGAGGGTTTCGTACGCATCCCCGAACGATTCGGGTGCCCGGCCGACGTGCCCGTCACCGAGGTAGTGTCGGCCGACGAAGTAGAGATACAACGACAGGGTGGTTCCCGTCACTCCGACGACGGTGAACGCTCCGGCATAGGAGGGACCGACGGTGAGCGCGACGTCCGGCGCACCCGCGAGCAGGTACATCACTCCGAGGACGAGGGCGGCGGCCGCCGACACCCACCAAACCGCGTGAGCCGCGTGACTCAGCGGCGTCAGGACGGACGAGGTTCGTGCGGCCCCCGTTTCACAGCCCGCGTCGTACTCGTGCGTCGGATTGCCGCCGGGACCGTCGGCGGCGAACCCCCCGTCGGTCGCGGTCCGTCCGAACGATGCAACGGCGCGGTCGATTCGGCCGACACCCATCCCGAAGCGGTCGATGGCGTAGCCGGAGAGGACGGCCGTCACGAACGCGACGCCGTAGGCGTACAGTCCCGCTTTCGGGGCCAGTGCGAGGATGACGAACGCCGAATCACCGGCGGTCGCGATGAGCGTTGCGACGACGGTGCCGAAGCTGACCGTCCCGCGAACGTACAACGGCATCATCACGATTGCACCGCCACAGCCCGGCGTGAGTCCCATGAGAGCGCCGAACAACGGTTGGAGGCGCTCGTTTTCGGAGAGTCGCTCAACCAGCGCCCCGTTCGTTCGGTACTGGACGAGTCCGAAGAGGAGGACGGTAACGGCGACGAATGCACTCACCTGCACGTAGCCGTCCCGGACGGATGCGAAGAATATCTCCACAACGTTATTCATCTGCTCCACGCTCCGTTCTGCCTACCGAAGATGGTTTTAGACATATCTAAAAGCTAGTTTAGTACTATACTACATTAGTGTTTTGCCCGTCGAACGACCGTCGTCTCTCCCCGACGAACCGCGATAGTGCCATATGATATCAATAGCCGCAATTTTTATGCCCGTCACTCCGTTCTATCTACCTGCAATGGCGAAAGGTACGGTCACCTTCTTTAACGACACCGGCGGCTACGGTTTCATCGAGACTGACGACGCGGACGACGACGTGTTCTTCCACATGGAGGACGTCGGCGGCCCGGACTTAGAGGAGGGACAAGAAGTCGAATTCGACATCGAACAGGCGGACAAAGGCCCACGCGCGACGAATCTCCAGCGGCTCTGAACGAATCTCGTTCGGGGGACGAACGACGGACAGCGGCCGCTCAGTTTCGGCAGAGCGCCAACAAGATTTTTCTCCTTTCCGACCGATACTGTCGGTATGGTGGAAACCTACGTTCGATTACTCTGCCCGGAATGCGGAAAACACTGGGAATCCAGTCCCAACGATCTGCCGGAACCCAAACGACAGTTCCACTGTCCGAACTGTCACGCAACGAGACGGACGTCGGAGTTCACGCGGACCGAGCACGACCTCGAAACGCTCAAACAACTCCAGTAAGCCGACGTTGTACTCGGCGAAGGGACCGATTTCGAACGACGGATCTCTTTTTGCGGTTCGCCGTCTCTCGTCTCACGTAGCGAACGAGTCGTTTACTCGTCGTTAGACCCCGACACACTCGACGACTGCCCCCTCGAAATCGAACGTGTTCGAGCGTCAGAACCGGACGATTTCGGAGTCAGCTTCGATACCAACCGGAAACCACCGAAAAGCTGACTATACGGCGTGCTAACGGGACTCAAGATAATAATATAACCCTGCAACCGTTACGTTCGTGTGCTTATGAAGAAGCAGGAGCTCATCCACCTTCACGGCCTGCTTGCGGAAGTTGGCAACCATTTCGAGGAACAGGACGGGAAACAGATCACGCTGGACGACTACGACTCTCTCGGTGTACGACCGACGTCTATTCATAAATCAAAAACAGACCACAAGGCAGCTGTTTTTGCACTCTCCGAGGCCATCACCGACGGTATGCGTGCGACCGAACGAGAAGCGGTCGCACCGCAGGCAGACTGAGCGACGGTACGCCGATTCTCGACGATAACTGATTCTCCAGTGGCAACTTCCGCTGTTGCTAAATTCTCCTGCCGGAAGTGACAATATTTGAACCGTATCGGGTTCTCAGACATGATAACTGTCTGTGTGTTATAATACATTTCCCTCCGTACTCGGACGGTAGTGGACTGACAAATATCAAACAAAAACGCCATAAGACAAACATGAAAGATAATAAGACAGACAGTTCGTCGCTGGAACGAGGTCAGGTCGGCATCGGAACACTCATCGTGTTCATCGCGATGGTGCTGGTCGCCGCAATCGCTGCGGGCGTCCTCATCAACACGGCAGGATTCCTTCAGTCGAAATCCCAACGAACTGGAACGGAGAGTACCGCACAGGTTACCGACCGCGTACACGTGGTCAGCGCGTACGGGAATGTCACGTATAACTCCTCGATGAATCAACACGTCGTGGATTACGTCAATCTCACGGTGATGAAAGGCTCCGGCGCAGGCGACATCAACCTCTCGAAGGCGACAATCGAGTGGCTCGGACCCGACGACGGTCTCATTCTGGTGAACGGAAGCACCCCGGACAAGCAGAACTTCACAGTCGAATCGATTCGTGACACCGATGACACGCTTCCCGTTCTCGTCAATCAGGACGGCCGGTTTAGAATCGTCCTCGATACGGAGAGAATCACCGGCGGACTCAAAGAGCGACAGGAGTTCACCGTCAAAATCGTGACTACCGCGGGTGCGGTGACGTACCACCACAGCATCCCGGAAACGCTCTCGGATAGCCACGCAATCGCGCTATAATCTCACCCCTTTGTCAGTTTTTTTCAGCCTGCTCAGCGACGCCTATCGTGCCACGCGGGGAACTCCCCGCGGACCTCTTCCACCCGCGTGGGGTCGACGTCTCGGACCACGACTTCCGGTTCGTCGCCCGTGCTGGCGAGCATCGTTCCCCACGGGTCGAACACCGACGACCGACCGATGAGCGTCGCGTCCTCGTAGGATCCGGACCCGTTGATGGCGGCGACGAAACACTGGTTTTCGATGGCACGCGCCCGGGTAAGCACTTCCCAGTGTTCGACCCTCGGATACGGCCACGCGCTCGGAACGAGAACCAACGTCGCGCCCGCCTCCGCGATGTCGCGGTAGAGTTCGGGAAACCGAAGGTCGTAACACGTCGTCATCCCGACGGTGATTCCATCGAACTCGGCGATGCCGAGCGATTCACCGGGAACGAGCATCTCGGCTTCCGCCGACTCGTAGCCGAACAGGTGGTGTTTTCGATACACCGCTTTCCGTCGCCCGTCGCGGTCGAAAAAGACGGACGTGTTGGCGAGGCCCTCCTCGGCGGGGGTTTCGCCGTCGGTTTCCGAGAGGTCCTCGACGATGCTTCCCGCGAGGACGCCGATATCGTGTTCGTCGGCGAGGTCGGAGATTCGTGAGAGCGTCGGCCCGTCGAGTGCTTCCGCATTTCGCTGGTACGTATCGAAGGCGAAGTAGCCGACGTTGAATATCTCGGGGAGTGCCACGAGGTCCGCGCCGCGTTCCGCCGCCGATTCGATGGCGTCGGTCGCCCGACGGACGTTCGTTTCCACGTCGCCGCCGTCGATGGCGATTTGGGCGAGTGCGAGTTTCACGAGACGACACCGACCTCCTCTTGCAGCTCGGTCTCCAAGTTCGTCAACTCGTCGTCCAGATGCTTTTTGAAATAGCGCTCGATGCCGGGAACTCGACCCTCCACGATGAACCGATTGTGGAGTTTACAACCGGAGTCGGTCTCCTCGATAGTGTGCTCGCCCGTGACGCGCATCGCCGATGATCGACCGACGAACTTCACGTATCGAGGTTCCTCGCGGGTCACGTCCTCGGTCTTGACGGGAATCGTTCGGTTCACGAACGGAATCGGGAGTTCGATGTGCCACGTCGCCCTCCTGCCTCCGGCTTTCGTGTCGTAGTCCGCGACCACGCTGATAGCTTCGGCTCGGCGTTTTGGGTCGGCGATGAAGTCCCACACGTCCTCCGGCGGTACCGGAAGATCGAAGGTCCGCTCTACCCGGACAGTCATACGACTAGATTAGGCTGTAGCGGTAAAAAGCCAGCCACTTAGCTCGGACTTACTTTCCACGTCGTCGAACGAGCGCGTCCCCACTTCTCGATGTCCACGTCTTCGGACTTTTCGGCCAGTCGGGGGAGTCGGGAACCGACTTGCTTCGATGAGAGTCCGAGGTGTTTGGCGATGTTCTTTGCGCGGAAATAGCGCTCACCACCAGCCACGCTCTCGCGCAGGAATTCGAGGATACGCTGTTCCTCGTTGCTGAACTCTGTCATCCTCACCCCCACTACGGGCCTGACGGTCTTAACCATTATCCTCCGCTGGACAAGTATCGATTTCGAGTCAGTTCTGATAGAGGTGGCTCGCGGCGACCGCGAGGACTCCCGCAATCATCGCTGTCGCAAAGCCCCACGCGGCGGTTTCCGTCCCCGGAGTGACAAACGTTACCGCTGCACCAGCGATTGCGAGGAGGATGAAC
>NZ_MEIH01000395.1:0-12799 GCF_001723155.1 Haladaptatus sp. W1 | reverse complement strand
AGCAGCTGCTTTGTTTCGGTGTCTATTGCAGCGTACACCCAAGACCACTCGCCGTTAATTTTGACAGCGGTTTCGTCCACTGCGACCCGCGTCGGCGCTGCCGACGGCGGGTCGGAGAAGATGTAAGATATCCGATGAATCCATTGAAAGATCGCTTGGTGCGACCGTTTTACGCCTAAGAGCGCAAGAATTGCTTTTGTTTCTCTGAGTGAACAACCGGTCGCGTGGAGACGGACGGCGAACGCCCTAACGGGCGTCGCCGTCCGCTCACGCTCCCAACATTCAAGATTCGCGGTCTCTAACGTCTCGCTGAGCAGTTCTTGGTTGAGCAAAGCACTAAATCAACGAACTGCTCGCTTCTCAAACTGGCTTAACTAGACAGTGCCAACTGGACGAGCAGATCGAAGAGCACTCGTAATTGAACTACAACTACAGATATCGACTGAACCCACCCGCCGACATTGAAGAGCGGTTAGCGTGGACGGTCGATACCTGTAGACAGGTCTACAACCACTTTCTCCACCGTTTGAACCGAAACAACGGTACGTCGGCATACTCCGAGCAGAAACTTCTGCCGAGTCTCAAGAAGTGATGGTCCGACCTAAAAGACGTTCACTCGAAAGTGCTTCAAAAGGTCGTTCAGCGGTTGTACGATAACCTCTCAACGCTCCGTGGTCGCAGAGACAACGGCTACCGTGTTGGGACGCTCCACTGGAAGGCACCCGACGAATATCGCAGTTTCACCTACAGTCAATCTGGCTTCAAGCTCAAGAACACGAGTGGTCAGACCCGACTGTGGCTCTCGAAACTCGGTGACATTCCAATCACCTTTCACCGTGATCTGCCCGACGACGCGGACATCAAGACTGTCTCGATTAAGCAGGAACCCACTGGGAAGTGGTACGCTATCCTCGGTGTCGAGACACCTGATGAAGCTCCCGAGAAACCGGAGAACCCCGAGAAGTGCTTGGCATCGACGTGGGTATCTTGAAGTACGCTCACGACACCGATGGGACGGCGGTCGAATCGCTCGACCTTTCCGAGGAACGTAACCGGTTAGAACGCGAGCAACGGAAGCTCTCGCGGAAGGAACACGGTTCGAACAACTGGGAGAATCAGCGAACGGTCGTCGCTCGCCGTCACGCCGATTTGAAACAGAAACGCCGTGACTTCTTGCATAAGTTGTCGAACTACTACGCGAACGAGTACGACCTCGTGGCGGTCGAAGACTTGAATGTCCCCGGAATGATGCAGTTCATTTCAAATTCACGCAACCGAGCATCCGCCGCATGGGGTACGTTTCTCCGGCTGCTCGACTACAAGTGTGACCGAGAAGGAACGCACTACGTTGCTGTAGACCCACAAAACACGACGAAGGAATGCGCGTCCTGCGGTGTGAAGACTGACAAACCACCGTGGGTGCGTGAACACTCATGTCCGTCGTGCGGATTTGAAGCGGATAGAGACGCGAATGCGGCATGGAATATCCTTGCTCGCGGTATCACAAAGCGGTTAGGAGCGGGACGCTCCGACTCAACGCCTGTGGAGACTGCGCTCCCTACGGACACCGTTGTGTCTGCAAAGCGCGTCATCGAAGCAGGAAGCCCCGTCCGCAACGCGCTTCGCGCGTAGGGCGGGTAGTTCACAGCAGGTGAATCCCGGGGCACGGTAATCGACGATTCCACACCTCGGCCACCGACTTATAAGACGAGCACACGAGTCGTATCGCCATCCTTCGTATCAACCAGTACAGTTCGGAGGTCCGATTTCACGCCGCTGTCGGTACAATACCGGCTCTCACAAAGTCGTTATCGAACCCTCCATGACGGCGTCGAACACCTTCCGCTCTGCTGTTCGAAGGTGCTGGTGGAAGGTTGGTGACGAGATTCCGAGTGACTCAGCAATATCTTCCCCAGTCGTTGGACGAGGCCATTCGAAGAATCCGGAGTTGTAAGCCGCGTTGAGCGATGTTCGTTGTTGGTCGGTGAGGTCCTCTTCGAGGAACTGGTCTAATTGAGCTATCGGATTACCAGTACGCGTGACCTGCCGCTGAGCGAGCAATTCGATACCCGGATATTCGGCTTGAACGGTCTCGATTATCTCCCGTACTTCGACGCTCGGTGCGAGGTGAATCCGCATGTGGTAGTCACCATCCTCAATCAGGGCTGTGTCAACGGAGCCTCCTTGCGCGGCTACCGTTGAGAGTACGGGTGGTTCGGACAGTCGGAGCTCGAAGCGCGAAACGTCCTCCCCTTCGTCGATTACGGTCATCGAATTCCAGTGGGGGAGCTGAGTAATCAACGCATCGAGCGCATCGCGAGCGCCGGTCGTTACGGTGCCGTATACGAGGTGCATTCCATCGCTGGCCGGAACGGATTGGTCGAGGGTGATTCGACCATCGGTTGTTTCGTCGATTCCGAAGGTCTCGAAGACGTTAGAGAGTTGGAACTCGAGTTCGACGACTTCGTTACTCATCAGTGCCTGCTTGCGCTCGACGGCGGCGATTGCTTGCCCCGTGATTTCGCCGAGTTGCCCGATTATTTCACGTTTCTTACCCGTGAATGCGTCGGGTCGGCCGGAGTAGAGGTTAAGTATACCGTACAGCGTCTCCTCGTGGACGATCGGAACTGCCGCGGAGGAGCGAAATCCATACTTCTGTCCGAAATCCCGCCAAGGTTCGTAACTGGAGTCGGTGGAGATGTCCTGCGTGGTCTGTATCTCTCGTTCGAGGATGGCTCTGCCTGTGGGTCCGTTGCTCCGTTCGTCGTTCGGGTCGACGGAAATCGTAATGTCGTCGAGATATCCTTCGACGCCCGTTTCTGTCCGAACACTCACTGTCTGGGTATCGTTATCGACTTCGCCAATCCAGGCGGCTCGGTAGTTGTCCGTGTCCGTGAGTCGGTCACAGACGATCGTTTCTATCTCCTTGCGGGTAGATTGCTCGATAACTGCTTCGGTAATGTCGTGGAACACGTCATTGAGATGGTTCAGTGCAGAGAGGTGCTCGCGCTGGAGCTCCAATCTCCGTTCACGTTCGATCCGTTCGGTAATATCCTGTGACATTGCCATTCCTGCGAATACGTCCCCCTGCTCGTCGTAGATCGGAAAGGCTTGGATGCGGCGGATTCGACCGTCGAAGTCGACTTCGACATCGCTCGTCTCACCGTCGAAGACAGCACTGTACCTTGGTTCAATATCTCTGCGGAGTTCTGCGGGGAGGCTTTTAGATACCCTTTCTCCTTCGAGATCATCAGCAGAGATGTCGAGCCCTTCAAAAACTTCACCACCTACTGTCAGGTATCGCAAATCCTCGTCGAATAGTACGACCGCCCCATTCGGGAAATTGTCTACGAGTGTCTGATATCGACGCTTCAGCTTCTCGAGTTGCTGTTCATGTTTCACGCGGTCAGTAACGTCACGGATGACTCCGACACGACCCATCTCCCCATCTTCGAGTTCGAATCGGCTGAACCGGCTTTCGACTGTGAGCGTCGAACCACTTGCCGTATGTATCTCTTCTTCGAATTTTGCGACACTGGAATCACTCGACTCTAGTTCAGCCAGTTTTGCCGCCTCGATGTCGAAGAAGTCATCGCCAAAAATGGCTTGCGCATGGACACCAATGAGTTCGTCACGCTCATAGCCTGTCATCGAGGTAAGACCGTTGCTTACCATCGAGAACCGGTAGTCACTATCGAGAACGTAGATCCCGTCGTCAACCGCTTCGACGATGCGCTCATATTGTTTGACCTCTGTCTGTCGATCCTTGCGACCTGTTATGTCCTGGAAATAGACCGAAACACCCGTCTCTGCGGGATAGATGTGGGCTTCGAACCAGGTTTCCAGTGGCTCATAGAATATCTCCTGGGACGTTGGTTCCCGATTCTCGAAGACGTCCGTGATTGCCGCCTTGACTGTCGAGCTCCGTTCAAACGCGTCCCAGATGTGCTCGCCGACGAGTTCGCTGGGACATTGCTCTAGAAGATTCCCCGCACGATTATTGACATATGTGAACCGGTGGTCCTCATCGAGCGCGATAAACCCGTCGTCCATTCGCTCGTACACGTCCTCGAGTTCTTTTTCTTGGAGTTCCTGCTCGGTTATCTTCTGCCCGTGATATCTGTGATGACTCCTTCGAGTATCGAGGAGCCGGATGTGTCGGTGACGCTGCGACCGCGCTCCCAGACCCACCGGATTTCGTCATGCGCGGTCAGAATGCGATATTGGGTGGTGAATTGTCCGTTTCGATCGAGCCCAGATTGGACAGTTTCCCATATCTGAGTGCGGTCGTCAGGGTGGACAATATCGTCGCTCCAGCTGATTGTTCCGGATTCGATAGCGTCGGCGTCGTACCCGGTCAGGTCGGTGCAAGCGCCACTGACGAACTCCATCGGCCATTCGGGTTCGTTTCGACATCGATAGACCATCCCTGGTAAATTGCTGACGAGGCTTGAATACCGCTGCTTGCTCTCTTCAAGCGACTGCTCGGTCTGCTTCTGATTGGTGACATCGTAGTAGAGTTCGATTCGACCGCCGGCGTATGCACCGGCCTCGATTGGTTTACTGCGATGTTCGAGCCACCGCTCCTTGCGTCCGTCGCCGGGCTCCACGTGGCATTCGAACTGTTCCGTGTACGTGTTGTCATCGTACGTCGCAAGGACCGTTTCCGCAAACAAGTTTGACTCCGTGATAGTTGAGGCGATATATTCGTTTACGAGCGTACGCTTGTCCTTCCCGACAACTCGTTCATAGTCGAGTCCGAAGTATCGTTTGGTAGCGTCGTTGACCCATGCTACCTGAAAGTCCTCGTCAAGAACGAACACTCCGACATCAGCGTCGTCGAGTACATCGTCGACGAGCGACTCGGCGGCCGGCCAGTCTGGAGTATCCTGGTCAGCGTTAGTTGGCGGTCGCCACCAGACTCGTGCGCTGGCCCCGACTTTCTTCGTTTCGAGTTTCTCGTGTTCGACGAGGCGCTTCAGTCGGGTGTAGGTGCTTCGTTGTCCGAGGTCGAGCTGGTCTGCGATTTCGCTCGTCGTCCGAGGTGTCGCGTTTCCATCGAAGAGTGCGAGGGTTTCTCGAAGCGCATCTGTCAACGACGGTGGTTCCATTATTCCCATTAGTAGCGACTCACGGTTATCAACCCTCTGCTGGAAGAGTCACCAGTGCTATGCGTACTCAGGTTCGCTGAAAACCATTCTATTTCGGAACCCGTAAATGACTCTCTTTATTTCACGAATTATTAATCAATCTCAAGAAATCACCCTAACAGATTAGAGTGAACTCTTACCTAGCGACGGTACCTCCGGGAGTAATACACCAGCAGTTATCGGTCGAAACGGTGTGAGAACCATGAGCAAATCCGTAAACGAACGAAACATGAACAAGACTTCAAACGAACGAACGGAGGAAAGCGAAAACGCAGCCGCTATACAGGAGGCACCGCTGGACACCTCCTTCGAAATATTGGCGAATACGTATCGCCGACAACTGCTATTTTCCCTCCTCGAACACGATCACTTGGATGGCGACCAACCCCACGTTCCCGCAGACGTGAGCAATACCGACGAGCGAGAACGCCAATTTTCACTCCGAATGAGACACGTCCATCTCCCGATGCTCAGCGCTGCGGATGTCATCGAGTGGAACTGGGATGAGAACACAGTTTGGCGGGGGCCACGCTTCGAAGATATCCGTCCGCTGGTACAGATGGTTCAAGAACAAGCAGATGAACGCTCGATGAATTCATCAGGAAATGATGGAACGAACTCACCATGACAAAAACAGACCAGAGAACAGGTGACAATCTCGAACCGTGTGAGAATTGTGCGGTGCAGACGCCTCACGAAGTCTCGATCGAGATTCGCACTGAAAGCGACAAACCGAACAATGCGAAGTTCTCTCGCGAACCGTACCGGGTCATTCGCTGTCTGATGTGTGGCACAACGACGGCGACGCGGATGAACAACGCCTGAACGTATGTGGTCTATTCGCATCATTTCCCACAGATGGCTTCTGCCCGGAGTACGATGGAGTGTGAAATCGAACACGCGGGCGCCTCGCACGGATAGCGAGCCGAGCCCACCCACCATCCACGACACATGACCGGTTCAATCGTTGACGTAACTATCCCGAGCGAGCAGTTCGCGCTTGCACATACCCTTGCGGAACTCGAGACGGTGACGGTTGACGCTGAACGGCTCGCCGCCACCGATGACGAGTTTCTGCTGTCCTTTCTCCGGTTTGACTCGCCTGAACGCGCAACGCTCGAAGCGGCGTTTGCTGAGGACGACAGCGTCGTCGACTTTCGGCTGATCGCCGAGTTCGAATCCGATTGTCTGTATCAGTTCGAATGGGACGACCACATCGAGCATCTGGTTCGTCTTCTCGTAGAACAAGGAGGGACGGTGCTCCGTGCGACGGGCCACGACGACCACTGGAATATTCGTCTGCTGTTTACTGATCGGATGATGGCTACCCGCACCAACGACTGCTGTCTGGAACACGGCATCGATTTTGATGTCACTTCTATTCACGACCTTACCGACCAAAGTAGCAGTCGGGTGGGACTGACGGACCGTCAGCAAACGACGCTTCGGCTCGCTGCCGAGCACGGCTACTACTCGGTGCCACGCGAGGTGACAGCAGACGGCCTCGCCGAAGAAATCGGAATCTCCCACCAAGCGCTCTCCGAACGCCTCCGGCGCGCGCATGGAAATTTAGTGCATCACGTCCTTCGCGGTGGAAAAGGAGGGTCAGACGCGGCAGAATCAGCACCGGCGGAATCCAAGCTGGAGACGAGCGAGAACTAACAACGGCCTGTGTGACCTCCGACCGCCCAAACCCACGAGCGGAAGTGAACTCCGAGGAATCCTGTCCTCGGGGAGCGGGAAACCTGTCCTCGCCAAACGAACCCCGACACGAAAACCTCACCCGGTGTTCGTAAGCCCTCCGTCCAGAACGAGCGACTCCCCATTGACGTAATCCGCGAGGTCGGATGCCAGGTAGAGTGCGCCATTGGCGACGTCCGTCGGCGTGCCGAACCGACGCGAGGGAATCATATGCTCGTACATCTCCCCTTCTTCGGTTCCGACGATGGCAACGTCGTCGGTGGTCATCGTCGTCTCGATGACGCCGGGATGAATCGCGTTGACGCGGACGCCCTCCGGTCCGAGTTTGTCAGCGAGTGCGTACGTCATCAGTCGAACGGCCCCCTTCGAAGTACAGTAGGTGACGTACTCTCCGGTTCCCTCCAATCCGGCGACACTGGAGAGGTTGATGATACTGCCGCCACTGTTTGCAATCATCCGTTTGGCGGCGGCTTGCGCTCCGAAGAACACCCCCTTGACGTTGATGTCCATCAGCTGGTCGTACTCTTGTTCGGACACGTCGAGGAAGTCCTCTCCTCGGAAAATCCCCGCGTTGTTGACCATGATGTCGACTCCACCGTACCGTTCCGCCGCTTCGACACTCGCCTCCAGGTCATCAGGCTTGGACACGTCACAGTCGACGTACATCGCCTCGGAATCCGTTTCCTCGGAAATCAGTTCGTGCGTCGGCGTCCCGCCTTCGCGAGCGTCTTCACGAACGTCAGCGACGACGATATCGGCTCCCTCCTCGGCGAACGTTTTCGCAATCGTACGGCCGATACCACTCGACCCGCCGGTTACCACCGCTACCTTGTCGGACAGTAGTTCATCCATGATACCACCCCTCGCTAGACGGCAGCGAACAGAATATCAATTATTCAATAGTTCTGCCGTCGTCACGTCGTAATTATTGTCTGTACCATCGTGCCGCAAGCTGCTTCCTTTCATGTACCGAAATCGGCCGTTCGTCGGCACTTTGGACGGGGGAGTGGCGTGAGACCCGCTTTTTGTCCGACGGAAGAACGACGAGACCCGAAAATCCGCTAACCCGACGCTCGCGGATGGAGTTTGTGTAGCTCTGCTCATACTTTCTCACCAGCTCATCTGCTCATACTTTCTCACCAGCTCATCTGCTCATACTTGCTCCTCTGCTTCTCTGCTCATACTGCTCACGGAACGCGCACACTCGACACTCCGCCCTCTACGTCCGTGGCCGCTGTACTGGTTTCGAAGAGAATGTTCGGTCAGCGCGGCATCCGCTAGCCGGTTTTACCCTGAAAACTAGAGCGGTTCGTCTTGATAGCTAGCGGGGTCCTGCTGGTCGTCGACGGCTTGCGTGAACAGGTCTTCGGACAGTTCGTCTTCCGTTTCGTGGCTCACCCCATGGGCCGACACTCCCAGCGAGAGGAGTTCTTCTATCGCCTGTTCTCGATTCAGGAAGTCACCTTGGTCGACAAGGCGGTCGATGTCGCTGTCGATACGGTCGGGCAGCGTCACCTCAAACGTGACCATACAAGCAATCACAACCGCGGACAAATTAATTCTCGGGTCGAATTCAACTCTCGTACGTTTCTCTAATTCCCCTTTCGTGAGAACGAAACGGTTCGGCGGGTTACGGCTACCTTCGATTCCGGAGAGTGCTCCTCGAATCCTCGAAAACGGTTTGCGTGTGTTCGTACTACGTGTGCTATGGCGACTCCGTGGGAACGTTGGCATCACGTGACCAAGGTCGACCCCGACAAATCACTCCGTGACGGGGATACCTACGCCGCCATCGCCGATACGGGGACCGATGCCATCGTCGTCGGCGGCACTACGAACGTCACCGAATCGAACGTCCGGTCGATTCTCGACGCGCTCTCGTCCGCCGACGTTCCGGTATTCGTAGAACCGACCTATCTGCCGACCGTGCCCCCGAACGACGCCTTTTCCGGCTATCTGATACCCATCGTCCTGAACGCGGGCGACACGACGTGGATAACGGGAGCGCACCACGAGTGGATTCGGTCGTCCGCGTGTATCGATTGGGAGCGCACGCACACCGAGGCGTACATCGTCCTAAATCCCGAGTCCGCGGTTGCGACGTATACCCGAGCGAATTGTGACCTCAATATCGCCGACATCGCCGCCTACGCCCGCCTCGCCGAGCACGTCCTCAACCAGGATATCGTCTATCTCGAATTTTCCGGGACGCTCGGCGACCCGACCGCCGTCGCTGCGGCGCGAGATGCGCTCACGGCCGCGAGTCTCTTCTACGGTGGCGGCATCCACGACTACGACTCGGCGTACGAGATGGCACGCGTGGCTGATTCCGTCGTCGTCGGTGATTTACTGCATGACGCTGGTCTCGATGCGGTCAAGACCACGGTTCGCGGTGTCCGTGATGCAAACCGAACGTAACGACGGAGCGACGAGCGTCCGTGCTCGCTCGTGTTCAGACGCCGAGGCGGAGTAACTGGCCCTGACTCACGATATCCGGCACGCGGCATTGAAAAAGCCGTGTCCATTATATAACGTGCCCCGATATGTATTGTCAATGGTACCGTCGTCTCCGACCATCGGGTTCCTGCACTCCGACGATCTCTCCTTCGAACAGCGGACGGCATTCGACTGGGCCATCACCGAGTTGGGGACCGTCGAACGCGTTTCGTTCACCGATTTGCGTGCAGGCGGCGATTTTAACGCCTACGACGTTCTTTGGTGGCACCGTGACACTCCCCTAGATCCGTCAGCTATCGCCGAGTTCGCCGACGTGTTCGCCGACTATTTCGAGCGCGGTGGCACCCTCCTGGTAACCCTCCACGCGCTGACCGCGGTCGAACCGCTCGACATCGATTCGGTCGCCCCAGATGCCGTCGGCACCGAACCGGTCGAAACGGCCGCTGGGCCGCTCTGGAAATCCCAGTATGCCGACCATCCCGCCGTCGCGGCCTTCGACGACATCCGCTTCCATACCCGTGGCGACGGCGGTACGCAGCCGTATGCGCGGTACGTCGACGTCCTCCCGGAACGCGCGGACGTGCTCGCTGGCACGTATCGGGGAGACGTCGACCATCCAAACGAGGTGTCCGTCGTCCAGTGGAAACCCGGCGACGGCACCGTCCTCGGCGTCGGCGCGAACGTCGAGTTCAACGCATCCGGCGCGGATGGCGGCCGCGAGACGTTCCTCGCGGGCTGTCTGCGCTTCCTCGGTTCGGGTGCCGAGGACGGACTCGTCGGCCGTCCGAAGACCGCCGCCGACCTCGCCGCGATGCGCACCGCCTTCCGCGGCGACCACGACCGCCCGCGCTATCACTTCGCACCGCCCGCGAACTGGTTGAACGACCCGAACGGCCTCGTCGAGTGGAACGGCACGTATCACGCCTTCTACCAGTACAATCCGGGGGGTCCCTACCACAACACCATCCACTGGGGGCACGCGACGAGCGAGGACCTCCTCCACTGGGAAGACCACCCGGTCGCGCTCACGCCCGACCTCGACGGCCCGGACCGCGACGGCTGTTGGTCGGGCTGTACGGTCGACGACGACGGCACCGCTCGAATCCTCTACACGGGCGGCCGCGGGAATCGCCAGCTCCCGTGTCTCGCAACTGCCACTGACGATAGCCTCGACGTCTGGACGAAAGAACCCGCCAACCCCGTCGTGACGGACACACCAATCGAACTCGACATCCTCTCGACCGACCACTGGGAGGCGGAGTTCCGCGACCACTGCGTCTGGCGCGAAAACGGCTCGTGGTATCAGCTCATCGGCTCCAGCATCGAGGGCGTCGGCGGGACGGTGCTCCGCTATCGGTCGGACGACCTTCGGGATTGGACCTATCTCGGGCCACTGCTCACGGGCAATTGGGAGGGCGCTGGCCACATGTGGGAGTGTCCCGAACTCCTCGACCTCGGCGAGAAGTCCCTCCTCCACGTCTCGAACTACGAGAGCGTGCTGTACTTCCTCGGGGACGTCCGCGATGGGCGCTTCGAGCGCGAGGAGTTCGGCCACCTCGATTACGGCGACTTTTACGCGCCACAGACGCTCCACGACGCGTCGGGGCGTCCGCTCACGTTCGGGTGGCTGAAAGAAGCGCGCAGCGAACGCGCGCAGTGGGACGCCGGATGGTCGGGCGCGTTCTCGCTCCCCCGCGTCCTCAGCGTCGAGGACGGCGAACTCCGCCAGCGTCCCGCGGCCGAGGTCACGTCACTTCGGGGCGGACATCACGGGTTCGAGTCGTTCGGGCTCTCCGACGGCCAGCGCGAAGTCCTCCCGACCCGCGGACGGTCGCTCGAACTCTCGCTCTCCCTCGACCTCGGGACCGCCGACGAGGTGGGCGTCGTCCTCCGCGAGACCGTGGACGGCGAGGAACGGACGCCGCTCCACGTTCGTCGGGACGAACTTATCCTCGAACGGTCGACGTCGAGCCTCCACCCGGAAACGGCGGACGACCCGATACGGATGCCGCTCGACGGCGACGACCGAGTCGACCTTCAGGTGTTCGTCGACGGGTCCATCGTCGAAGTGTTCGCAAACGAGCGGCGCTGTCTCACGGGGCGAATCTACCCGACCCGCGCGGACGCCGACGGCGTTTCGCTCTACGCCGCGGGCGGGGACGCCCGTATCGTCTCCCTCGACGCGTGGGAACTCGACGTTTCCGCCACCCCGTCCGTGGACGTCGGTTCGACGGCCGAGGTGGGCGACGACTGATTCAGTAGTCGCCGCTATCGCTGTCTTCGTCTCCGTCGTCCGTCGCCCGGTAGCGAACGCGGTCGGGTGCGGCCAGCGACTCGCGTTCGAGCGGAATCCGTCCGTAGCCGAGTTCGCCCCAGATGCGGGTTCGATTACCCGCGACCTGCAGGCGGAGCGTCGGCGCGTACGTCCCGCCGAAGCGACGGAATTGCTCCGCCTCCGGGAGGAAGGCGACGTCATCGAGCGAGAGTCCGTTGAGGTCGAAGTAGTTGAAAAAGGATGTGACGAGGATTTCGTCGCCGTGCCCGAACGCCAGCCACGAGTACGCCTGAAACGGGGCGTTCTCGGGATTTGCGACGACCAGACCCGTCTCGTTTAGCGGTTCGTAGGGACCGAAGAGGGAGTCCGCGACGAAGCCGTAGAGGGCGTCGAACCCGCTACAACCGGGCGCGAACGTGTGCTGGTGGCTCGGCGTGAAGAGGTAGTAGCGCCCGTTTCGGACGACGACGTGCGGCCGTTCGAGTTCCTGATTGACGCGCTCGGCGTCGAGGAGCGGGTCGAGGACCGCCCAGTCCGTCGGGTCGTCCGTCTCCGAGTACGCGATGCCGATACAGCCGTTGTACGTCCGCTCGGGGTCGGGGTCGTCGATGGGCGTGTTCCCCTCGAAGAGGAGGTACGTCTCCTCCGTTTCGGGGTCCTCGAAGAACCACGGGTCGCGGAACGTGTATATCGGCCCGTCCTGTCGCATCGACTGCTCTTGCGTCTGGTAGCGCTCGCCGTCCGGTTCCAAGAGCACCGAGTGGTCCCACGGGCCGTCGATACGAAGGCCGTCTCCGTCCGTCGAGACGGTACCGCCCGCGCCGACGCATATCCGCTGTTCATAGGTGAGTTCTGGTTCGTCACGGTGGCCCGCGGCGGTGTAGTAGGCGTACACGGTGCCGTCGTCGAGGAGGGCTGACCCCGCCCACTGGCGGGAACCGAACGCCTCGCCCTCGGGGAAGACCGGCCCGCCGTAGGTCCACTCCCGCCCGTCCGTCGAGTAGAAGTACCGGATACGCGCTTCGTCGTGGCGTTTTCCGGGGAGAAGGGACGAGGACGCGGAGAGCGAGAACGCGATTCGATAGCCGTCCACCTCGGCGATGGACCCGTCGCGTTCGCGGAGAAACCAGGTGTCCCAGAGGTGATACTCGTCGCTGATCCGCCGCTCGGGGGGATAGATTATCGGTGCGGTGGTGTCGGGAGTCCGGCGGAGTCG
>NZ_MEIH01000394.1:0-3580 GCF_001723155.1 Haladaptatus sp. W1 | reverse complement strand
CGACGAGCGCATCTTCGCGGCGGACCTCGAAATCGACCGCGCCCACGTCGTGATGCTGGCCGAACAGGGCATCATCGACGACGAGGTAGCGGGCGAAATCCTCACCGCGCTGAACGTGGTCGAAGTCGAGGGCCACGAGACGCTCCCCGAGGGCGAGGACGTTCACGCCGCCATCGAAACGGCGGTCGTCGGACGGGTCGGCCACGACGGCGGGAAGATGCACACCGCCCGCAGTCGGAACGACGAGGTGGCGACCTGCATCCGCTATCGCCTCCGCGAGGACGTTCTCTCGCTCCTCGAAACCACGACGGCGCTCCGCTCGGCCCTGCTCGACGCCGCGGAATCGCACGCAGAGACGGTGATGCCGGGCTACACCCACCTTCAGCCCGCGCAACCGACGACCGTCGGGCACTTCCTCGCGTCCTACGAACAGGCGGTTTCGCGCGATACGGCACGCCTGCTCGATGCCTACGGGAGAATCAACCAGTGTCCGCTCGGCGCGGCGGCGTTCGCCGGAACGCCCTTCGACGTGAACCGCGAGCGCGTGGCGGAACTGCTCGGCTTCGACGGCGTTCTTGAGAACTCGATGGACGCTGTTTCGACCCGCGACTTTTTGGTCGAGACGGTCGCCGCCGCGGCGAACCTCGCCACGACGGTCTCCGGTGTCTCCGAGGACCTCGTGATTTACTCGAATCGCGGCTTCGTGGAACTCTCGGACGATTACGCGTCCACGTCGTCCATCATGCCACAGAAGAAGAATCCCGACACCTTGGAACTGGCTCGCGCGGTCGCGGGCGACGCTCACTCCGGACTGTCGGGGCTGCTCACCACGCTGAAGGGTCTGCCGCGCGCGTACAACCGCGACCTGCAACGCGCGACGCCGCACGCGTGGGACGCCATCGACGCCGTAACCGACGCGACCGAAGTCGCGGCTGGTGCGGTGGCGACCGCGGCGTGGAACGATGACGCGCTCGAGGACGCGGCCGGAGAGGGCTTTTCGACCGCGACGGGCGTCGCCGACCTGCTGGCGATGTGCGGTGTTCCGTTCCGCACGGCCCACGAAGTGGTTGCGACGGCGGGCGAAGCGGACTACGACGCTCTGGACTCGGCGGCCGAGGAGGTCCTCGGCGCACCGCTCTCGGAGTTCGTCGCCCCCGAGGAAGTCGAATCGGCACTCGACGCGGCGACGAGCGTCGCCATGCGCGATTCGGTCGGCGGTCCGGCGAGCGAGTCGCTGGCCGACTCGCTCGCCGACGCGGAAGCGACGCTCGTGGCCGACGAAACGACGACGACCGAGCTCGCTGAGTCGCTCGAAGCGGCCGGTGAAACGCTCCAGACGGAGGTTAACGACTATGCCTGAACTACCGCGACCCCCGCGTGGGGCACTACTTGATTACTAACATCGAAACCGCGGTATCTGCATTCTCACGCCGTTAGACGGCAGTCTATGCTTTTCTTTCATAATTAATAACGATGGATTTAAGTCCGATAGGGCGATACGAGAGAGTACAATGGCAGAATGCGTTGAGTGCGGAGCCGATGTGGCTTTGCACGACGATTTGGAAGCGGGCGAAATCATCGACTGTGGAACCTGCGGTGTCGAACTGGAAGTCATCGACGTGAACCCGCCAGTCCTCGACCGAGCGCCGGAGCTCGAAGAGGACTGGGGGGAGTAAATTGCACCGCGCAAATACGCACCATTTGCTGGCTCACGCTTGCCACCGGAGGTGGCTCGCGTGAATGTAGGCATCCTCTACTCTAGGATTCGCCGCGATGAAAAGCTCCTCCTCGCGGAGCTCCGCGAGCGCGGACACGAGGTAACGAAGATCGACGTGCGCAAGCAGACGTTCGATCTGACCGAGCCACCCGAGGCCTTCGAGGGGCTCGATCTCGTCGTGGACCGCTGTCTGGCGACGAGCCGGAGCCTCTACGCCACGCAATTCTGCGAGGCGTACGGGGTTCCCGTCGTCAACAGCCACGAAACCGCGGAGGTGTGTTCGGACAAGGCGAAGAACAGCCTCGCGCTCGCGGGCGCGGGCGTCCCCACGCCCGAGACGAAAGTCGCCTTCACGACCGACAGCGCGATGGAGGCCATCGAAAGCTTCGGCTACCCGTGCGTCCTCAAACCCGTCGTCGGTTCGTGGGGTCGCCTGATGGCGAAAATCGACTCGCGCAGTGCGGCGGAGGCAATTCTGGAACACAAGGCCACGCTCGGCCACTACGAGCACAAGGTGTTCTACGTGCAGGAGTTCGTGGACAAACCGGAGCGCGACATCCGCGTCGTCGCGCTGGACGGGAAGCCGGTCGCCGCGATGGTCCGCCATTCGGACCACTGGCTCACGAACGCCGCGAAAGGTGCTGAGACGGACGAGTTCGAACTCGACGCGGAAGCGAAGTCGCTGGTTGAGAAAGCCAGTGACGCGGTCGGCGGCGGTCTCCTCGGCGTCGACTTGATGGAGACCGAGTCGGGCTACACGGTCCACGAAGTGAACCACACGGTCGAGTTCAAGGCGCTGAACGAGGCGGTCGAAACGGACGTTCCCGCCGCCGTCGTGGACTGGCTTGAAACCAAGGTCCCCGCGGAGGTGGTCGCCTGATGGCCGCAGCGACCGACGCGGAGCAAGCGGACGCGAGCGGGGAGACGCTCTCGGCCACCGTCATCGGAGCCAGCGGCTTCACCGGCGGAGAGCTGCTCCGCCTGCTTGCCGGACATCCGAACTTCGAACTCGCACAGGCAACCAGCAGGGAGTACGCGAACAAGACGCTCGGCTCCGTCCACCCGAATTTACGTGGGTCCGACCTTCGCTTCTCGGAGCCTTCGGACCTCGAATCGGTGGACGTGCTGTTCGCCGCGACGCCACACGGCGTCTCGATGGAACACATCGACTCGTTCCGCGAGGCCGCCGACACGGTGGTCGATTTGAGCGCGGACTTCCGCTCGACACGGAAGCCGAGTACGACGAGTGGTACGACGGACACAGTTGTCCCGAATATCTGGACGAGGCCATCTACGCCCTGCCGGAACTGACGCGCGAGGAACTGCCCGGTGCGGACCTCATCGCCGCGGGTGGCTGTAACGCCACCGCGACGCTGCTCGGCCTGTCGCCGCTGTTCGACGCCGGAATCCTCTTCGGGAGCGAGCAGGTCGTCGTGGACGTGAAGGTCGGATCCTCCGAGGGTGGTGCCTCGCCGAGCAAGGCGAGCAGCCACGTCGAGCGCTCGGGCATCGTTCGCCCCTACGCGCCGACCGGCCACCGCCACGAGGCCGAAATCGAGGGGATTCTCGGAACGAGCGTGTCGTTCAGTGCACACGCCGTGGACATGGTTCGCGGAGCCTCCGCGACCTGTCACGTGTTCCCCGACTCGCCCGTCTCGAAGGGCGACCTCTGGAAAGCGTATCGAGAAGCCTACGAGGACGAACCGTTCGTCCGCCTCGTCGCGGGGGCGGCGGCGTCTATCGCTACCCGGAACCCAAGGCGGTCGCCGGGACGAACTACGCCGAGGTCGGGTTCGAACTCGACCCGACCAATAAACGCATCGTCGTCTTCAGCGCCATCGACAACCTGATGAAAGGGTCGGC
>NZ_MEIH01000393.1:0-13704 GCF_001723155.1 Haladaptatus sp. W1 | reverse complement strand
GGGCTGTTATTTCTGTAAGCGAAAAGTGTACATTTCACAAGTATCGGTGCTATAGAGGCCTTTTCAAAAGCAGTTTGTTAAATTTCACTCATCTCGTTCACCCCGCCGCGGGGTCCTCACAGCGGTTCCTCGCCGTCCAATATCCCCTTCGCGCGTCGGGCAAGGTCCGGAACGCGCTCCTCCATCTTCGGGTACATCGGGTCGTCGCTGTTGCCTTCGAGGTAGCGCCGGTAGAACATCTCGCCGAGCGCCGCGAGTTTGTACACCGCGAGCGCCGGTAGAACCGGTCGTGGTCGTACTCGATGCCCGTCTCGCGCTCGTACCGCTCGACGAGTTCCCGGCGAGTCGGATACGCCGCCGCCTCCATGAACGTGGCCGTCAGTTCCGGGGTCGCCGGGTCGGGGTCCCCGGCGTCGCGCCAGTAGGACAGCATCCACCCGAGGTCGGCCAGCGGGTCGCCGAGCGTCGCCATCTCCCAGTCGAAGACGCCGACGATTTCGGGCGGCGTCTCCGGCCCGTACATCACGTTGTCGAGTTTGTAATCGCCGTGAACCAGCGCGTGTTCGTGCTCCGTCGGGCAGTGTTCGACCAACCACTCGCCGACCGTCTCCAGTTCCGGGACGGTCCGCTCCTCGGCGGTGCGCTCGAACGCCCAGTCCAACTGCTTGGTCCACCGCTCGACCTGGCGTTCGGTATATCCCGACGGGTAGCCGAATTCGCCCAGCCCCACGGCTGCGTAGTCGAGCGTGTGAATCGCCGCGAGCGTCTCGACCAGTTCCTCGCCGACTTGCCGCCGCGCGTCGGCCGTCCCGAAGCGCTCGGGTTCCTCGTCGCGGAGCACGTCGCCCGAGAGACGCTCCATCACGTAGAAGTCGCTTCCGATGACCGAGTGGTCCTCACAGGCCAGTACGGTCCCCGGAACCGGCACGTCGGTGCCTTGGAGCGCGTCCATCACCCGATACTCGCGGAGCACGTCGTGGGCCGTCTCGGCCGTCTCGCCGGGCGGCGGCCGCCGAATGACGAGTTCCCTGTCGCCCCACGTCACGAACAAGGTCTCGTTGGAGTGCCCCTCCGCGTGGTGGGAGACGGCGTACTCCGCCGCCTCCCCCAGTTCCGCCGCGAGGTAGTTCCGTAGCGCGTTCCTATCGACGAGCCGGTCGAAGTAATCGCGGTCGTCGGCTGTCTGGTCGTCGGCTGTCTGGTCGTCGGCTGTCTGGTCGTCGGCTGTCATTGGTCCTTCTCCCGTGTCTGCCGTCGGTTCTTGATCGTTACGCCGCCCTCTCGGGGCTGCTCAGATCGCCATCCCGACGACGGGTTTCGTGTCGATTGTACGTCCAACTTCGGTATAGAACTTACGAGGGTAATTCTGACGGGGAAATATTTTTACACTGGTGAATTGGGGTTGTGGGTATGGAGTACGACGACCCGAAACGCGGGACGGAAGTCGCCGAACGCGTCCGAACGTTCGTCCGCGAAGAAGTCATCCCCGTCGAACGGGACCACCTCGGCGAGGGACCGGTGTCGGACGACACCGTTCGACAGCTTCGAGAGACGGCGCGCGAGTACGACGTGTACGCACCCCAGATTCCCGAGGAACACGGCGGCATGGGAATGGATTTCGGTGAGGTGCTGCCCGTCTTCGAGGAGGCCGGGCGAAGCCTTCTCGGCCCGACCGCCATCCGCGTCGATGCGCCCGACGAAGGGAACATGCACACGCTGGAACTCGTCGGAACGGAGGAACAGAAAGAACGGTGGCTCGACCCGCTGGTGGCGGGCGAGGCCAAATCCGGCTTCTCGATGACGGAACCGAACACGGGGGCGGGGTCGGACCCCAAGATGCTCCGGACGACCGCGGAGCAGGACGGCGACGAGTGGGTCATAAACGGTCACAAATGGTGGACCACGCAGGGAAGCGAGGCCGACGTGCTGTTGGTGATGGCGCTCACCGACCTCGACGCCCATCCGTACGAAGGCTGTTCCATCTTCCTCGTGCCCGCCGACACGCCCGGCGTGGAAATCGTCCGGGACATCCCGCACGTCGGCGGCGGCGTCACCGGGATGAGCCACGCGGAAATCAAGTACGAGAACGTTCGAATCCCCGAGGAGAACCTGCTCGGCGCGGAGAACGCCGGGTTCGCCATCGCCCAACGGCGACTCGGCCCGGCGCGACTCACCCACTGCATGCGCTACTCCGGCATGGCCGAACGGGCCATCGACATCGCCAAAGCCTACGCCGACCAGCGGCAGGCGTTCGACGGCCCGCTCTCGGAGAAGCAGTCGATACGGTTCGAAGTCGCCGACATCGAGATGCGACTTCACGCAGTCCGAACCATGGTCCGCCACGCCACCCGGCAAATCGCGGCGGGCGAGGAGGCCCGCATCGAGGTGGCGATGAGCAAGGTGTACGCCGCGAACGTCGTACAAGACGCCATCGACGCGGCCATCCAGATTTGCGGCGGGAACGGTATCGGCAAGGACCTGCCGCTCGCGGATTTCTACGAGAACGTCCGGCAGTTCCGCATCGTGGACGGCGCAGACGAGGTGCACAAGCGCGTCATCGCCAGGGACGCCTTTTCCGACCTCGACCCGAGCGAAGTCGAACACCTGACCCGGTACGACGCCGAGTAGTTCGGCGCGACCGACTCAGTTTTCGCTCGTCCCCTCGTCTTCTACGCCGACTATCGAGAGCACTTCTCGAAGGTCGTCGATGGCGTAGTCCGTCTCGGGCCCCTCCTCGGCACCGTACCCGATGGCCGTCATTCCCACCGCGGATGCACCGGCGACGTCGTGCTCGTAGCGGTCTCCTATCATTGCCGCGTCGCTCGGCGGCACGTCCGCCGCTCGGAGGGCCGTCTCGAACATCCGCGGGTCGGGTTTGGTTCGTCCGACCATCTCGGACGTCGTGATGGAATCGAACCGATCTCTCACGCCGAACGTCTCCAGAATTCGCATCCCTTCCTCGGTGTCCACGTCGCTGACGACGCCGACGTGTATTCCCGTTTCCGCCGCCAGTCGCTCTATCGCCTCAACGGCACCGGGGTTGGGCCGGAGCATCTCGGTCGTCACCGACTCGAACACCGGCCGCCACTCGTCTTCGGGTATCGGCTCTCCGGAAATCTTGTCCACGGCGCGGTCGTAGGCGGTTCGCGCGCGGCGGAACTCGGTCCCGTCGCGTTCCCGGAAGTAGGTCCCCACCGCGGTGCGCCACCGCGCGAGCGCGTCCTCCACCGACGTCTTCGGTGCGTGCCGCTCGACGATGGTCCGAACGAACGCCTCGTGCGCTCGGCGAACCGACCTACTGTCGAGGATGACGCCGCCGATGTCCCAGAACACCGCTCGCCACTCCGTTCCGCCCGCGGATTCGACCATGCCACGGGTCCGCTCTCCTCGGGAATCAAAATAACGATTACAAACTACAGCCCATATTTATTAACACGAGGCGAGATAGTAGTCGTTGTAGTTACCAATGGAAAGACTCGCTTCGAATCAGCAGACCCTGGAGGAAATCGCATGACTGTCGAACAGTTCAGCGTCACCGGCAAGACCGCAATCGTGACGGGCGCGTCGAGCGGTATCGGGAAGACCATCGCCGAGCGATTCGCCGCCGACGGGGCGAACGTCGTCGTCTGCTCGCGCGAACTGGCAAACGTCGAACCCGTTGCCGAGGGTATCGTGGAAAGCGACCGCGAGGGACGAGCGGTCGCGGTCGAGTGCGACGTGACCGACCGCGACGCCGTGGACGCCCTCGTGGACGCCACCGTCTCCGAGTTCGGCGGCGTGGACATCCTCGTCAACAACGCGGGTGCGAGCTTCATGGCTCCCTTCGAGGACATCAGCGAGAACGGCTGGAAGACCATCGTGGACATCAATCTCCACGGGACCTACCACTGCACGCAGGTCGCCGGAGAGCACATGCGCGAGAACGGCGGCGGGACTGTCATCAACCTCGCCAGCGTCGCGGGACAGAAGGGCTCGCCCCACATGAGTCACTACGGCGCGGCCAAGGCGGGCGTCATCAACCTCACGTCCACGCTCGCCTACGAGTGGGCGGACGACGACGTGCGGGTCAACTGCATCGCGCCCGGATTCGTCGCCACGCCGGGCGTCGAGAGCCAGATGGGCGTCAGCGCAGACGACATCGACCGCGAGAGCGTCAAGCGCCGCATCGGAACCACCGAGGAAATTGCCGACCTCGCGCAGTTCCTCGCCAGTCCCGCCTCCTCGTACCTCGTCGGCGAGACCGTGACGGCGGCCGGTGTTCCGCCGATTCTCGAAACACCGGACGTGTGAGTCGGTTCGGAAGGCCTCGACTTCGCTTTCCGCTCGGACTCGGATTCGGCCGGTTCAAAAATCTCATCTCGTAGACAGTTGATTCATCAAGCGAACCTCTCCGTTTATGAACCTGCCTCATGGAGTCACCCTCCTGACGACCGTATTCTCGCTGGCCGTCCTCGGCGTCGCCGCGAGCACGCTGCACACGGCTACGTGTCCCTCGCCCGTGGCGTCCGACTGGCCGACCTCCGGAGCGCGGGTATCCCCGTCCTCGATTGGGACCCGACCGACCCGTTCGAGGGGGTGCTGCATCGTGATTCGTAACCCGGGACTCGCCGACGGGACGCCCGCGCTTTCGAGCAGTGCCGTGACGCTCCTCTCGGCGTTTGTCGTTCTCTTCCTCACCGCCATCTCCGTGTACACGCTCGTCGCCGGTGTTTTCGGCCTCCTCTTCCTTCTCGTCGGCCTCGTCCGCGGTTCGTCCGGCGTCTTCTCCCTGGGAATCGCCCTGCTCTTCGTCGCCGTCGTGGTCGCCGGTCTGCTCGGAATGACGCCGCTGTTTCTCCTCCTCGCGGGCTTCTTCACGGTTCTCGCGTGGGACGTCGGCCACACCGGATTCGGTATCGGCGAGGAGATGGGTCGCGGCGTTTCGACGCTCCGCATCGAACTGGTCCGTTCGGCGAGCAGTCTGGTCGTGCTCTCCGTCGGAGCGGCTATCGGGTACGCGGTGTTTCGCACCGCGACCGGCGAGCAGTCGCTCCTCGCCCTCGTCGCACTCCTCGTCGGTGCGGTCGCGCTGTTGATAGCGCTTCAGGAATGAGGATTCTCGAAGGGGGCCTGTAAATCGCTGTCGCTCACACACGCTACGCGGTGCTCGCGGATTGTTCGACAAGAAATGGGCCCTATCGGATTCGAACCAATGACCACCCGGTATCCCATGTCGTCTGAAATCGACAGACGTCATTATGAGCCGAGCGCTCTAACCAGACTGAGCTAAGGGCCCTTGTGCGAATTTGCTCGTGGACCCTCTTTAGCTTACCGAATGGTGGGCGCATTTCACAAACGAGGGAGAGCCGAATCGAACAGATAATCAGCGTACCAGTTGATTCCCTTCCGACTTCCGTTCGCAGGCTTGTCACACCGTATCGTCATACTGTTCGTCGGAGCGTCGTCGATCTCGATCAAATACACTTCGCCGGGTCCCGGGTCGTACACAGCAAAGAGATCGATTTCACCCACGTATCCTTCTCGTTCATCGCCCGAACTCTTGACTCTGGGACCGTGTACCGTAGCTATGGCCCATTTCGTTCGTGAGGACCATAGAACGCTCTCCTCGAAAAACAAATAATCAAAGAAGCGCCGCCGCCAGGGCTCGAACCTGGGACAACCTGGGTAACAACCAGGTGCTCTACCAACTGAGCTACGGCGGCTTCCAACTGCATTCCCAGGTAGGTGGAGTCCTTTGATAGGGCTTTCGTTTTCGTTCGAACGCATCGATACGCTTTCACGCCTTCGTGGAAAACTTTCGCTCGATGGCACGGTTCGAGGAGGTCGTCTCAGCGGTTCGAGCGCGGATACGACCCGACGCCGACGAACGGGAGCGACTTCGAGCGGCGGCCGGAGAGTTGACGGAACGCGCCGAGGAGGCGATTGCCGACTTGTCGGTGGACGCCGACGTGATTCAGGTGGGGAGCACCGCCCGCGGGACGTGGACGAGCGGCGACCGGGACATCGACCTGTTCGTTCGGTTTCCGCCGGAGATGGACCGGGAGGAGTTGGAATCGTTCGGGTTGGAACTCGGGCACACCGTCCTCCCGGACGGTCACGAGGAGTACGCGGAACACCCGTACGTGAAGGGGCAATTCGACGGCTTCGACGTGGATTTCGTTCCCTGCTATCGTGTCGAGTCCGCGACGGACATCCAGTCGGCGGTGGACCGCACGCCGTTCCACACGACGTATCTCGAAGCGCGGTTGGACGACGACCTCGCCGACGAAGTGTTGCTGTTCAAGCAGTTCCTCAAGGGCATCGGCGCGTACGGCAGCGACCTTCGGACGAAGGGCTTTTCGGGCTATCTCGCGGAACTGCTCGTCCTCGAATACGGCGGTTTTCGTGAGGTGCTCGAAGCGACGGCGGAGTGGCACCCGCCCATCCGGTTCGACCCGGAGGACCACGGGACGGCGACGTTCGACGACCCGCTGGTGGTCATCGACCCGACGGACCCGGAACGCAACGTCGCCGCTGTCCTCTCGGCCGAGAACGTCGCACGGGTGCAACACTACGCCCGCGACCTTCTCGAAACGCCGCGCGAATCCGTGTTCTTCCCCGAGCCGCCGGACCCTCTCGCGCCCGAGGAAGTCCACGATTTCATCGCCGAGCGGGGGACGACCCCGGTCGCGGTTCGCTTCGACGCGCCGGATGTCGTCGAGGACCAACTGTATCCGCAACTCCAGAAATCGCTCGCGGGCGTCGGTGACGCTTTGTCGCGGCGCGGTTTCGACGTGCTTCGGGCCGACCTCTTCGCCGACGAGTCCGCGGTTCTCTTCTTCGAACTCGCGGTCGCCGAACGCCCGGCTATCGAACGCCACGACGGGCCGCCGATTCACGTCCGCGCTCACGCGACCGGTTTTTACGAGAAGTACGCCGATTCGGACGCCTACGGTCCGTTCATCGACGGCGACCGCTACGCGGTCGAACGGGAACGCGAGTTCACGAGCGCCGTGGACTTCCTCCGGAGCGACGCAATCCTCGACGCCGCGTTGGGCGTCCACGTCGAATCGACGCTGAAAACGGGCTACGACGTCCTCTCCGGCGACGAGACCGGGCTGTTGGCCGAGGAATTCGGGACGGAACTCGCCCGGTATTTCCACCCCAAACCCTGAGGTCGCCCTCGGTATTTTCCCCCAATCCCTGAGCCACCTCTCGGTACTCCACCCCAATCCCCGAGCTTCGATTCGCTGATTTTCGCAGCTATCGCTACGTGTGGGTCTGTTTGACCATCAGGGTTATATGGGTGGTGTGCCTTACCATAGCATGTATGGCCTCCGCACCAACCGGAGACGACGAATCCGTGTTCGACCAGTTCCTCGAAGACCGCGGCCACGAAACCGACCGAGTAGACTGGGAACAGGAGTATAATAAAAAGCAGTGTCCGGAATGTGGTGGACTTCATAACCGGTCCGCGACCGAGTGTACGGTCTGTGGTTGGAATCCGTAACCCGTCCTGATTCCTCGAACTTCCCTCGTATCGCCTTTCGACCACTACCTTTCGATTTTTCGGCGTCCCGGCGCACATTCCTTGACGGCGTGTCGATAGACATTTGATGTATTATTTCTAAACTTTAGTCGCCGAGTATATGCCCGAATGTCAGAATTTCGGCTCGTTCGTGACGGCGGCGTACGCACGGGTGTTTACGCCCCCCGACGTGACCGACCCTCGTGTCTGTCCGAACTGCGAGGACAAGGTTCGAGACGACGCGAACGTACGCGAGGCACGTTCATCTCGCGGCACGTGACTGGTGCCTGAATCCGATTCACGTCGTTTTATACGTTCCCAGCACTTGTGCTGGTGTAATGACCACGCCAATGGCAGAGACGGACGCAAAAGTGACCCGGTTGTTCGGTGGCCCGGGGAGCGGTAAAACCACCGAACTACTCGACAGGGTAGAGGACATTCTTTCACAGGATGGCGTCACGGTAAACGACCTCCTCGTCGTTTCGTACACTCGCGCCGCGGCAAACGAAGTTCGAGAGCGCCTCGCCGAGCGACTCGACGTCGATCCACGCTCCCTTCAGGGGAACGTCTGTACGATGCACGCGAAAGCCTACGAACTACTCAATCTCTCTCGCGGTGATGTCGTCGGTGAGAAGGACAAAAAGGAGTTTTGTGAAGACTACGGTCTCGAATACGAGGACGAGTACAGCGGCTCGGGCCGCCGCACCGCCCGGTCCACGACGCTCGGAAACAAGATTATCGCCACCTCCCAGTGGCTCCAGCGAACCCGGCGACAGGTCGCCGACTGGTACGACGTTCCCTTCCAGTGGGACGTCGAGACGGTTCGCCTCCCGCCGGACATCGACCCGAACGCACAGGAAGGGAACAAGTACACCCCGACGTGGCCGAGCAGCGACGACCGGTTCGACGTTCCCGAAGCCATCCGTGCGTGGCGCAAGTACAAGGGCGACGAGGGACTCGTCGGCTTCGCCGACATGCTCGAACGCGTGAAACAACGCTCGCTCCTCCCGAGCGTCGATTACCTCGTCATCGACGAGTTTCAGGACATCACCCAACTCCAGTTCGACATCTACGAGGAGTGGAAAGACCACATGGAGAACGTCCTCATCGCCGGTGACGACGACCAGGTCGTCTACGCGTGGCAGGGCGCGGACCCGAAACTGCTCCTCGGCGAGGGCGGTGAAGACGTGATTCTCGACACCTCGCACCGACTTCCCTCCCGCGTCCTCAAGGTCGTCCAGCAGGAGGTCACCCACATCGACGAGCGACAGGAGAAGAACCTCAAACCGCGCAAGGAGGGCGGAACCGTCGAGGCGGTGGAGAATCCGTCGATGCTGGACCTCGTGCGCAACGTCCGCTACACCATCGAGGAGTTCGACGGTACCGTGATGGTGTTGTTCCGGGCTCGCTACCAGATGTTCCGCTTCGTGGACGAGTTCATCGACGAGGGGATTCCGTTCCGCACGCTGACCGACCAGCGGATGTGGACCGACCGACTGAACCAGTACGTCGATGCGGTCGAGCAGATTCACGAGGACGAACCAATCGACGGGCTTCAGGCCCGACGCCTCGCGGACATGCTGACCGAATCCACGTTCGGTACGAACGAGCGCGACGAGATGTTCGACGCCATCGACGAACGCAAGGAGGAAGAAGAGGTGGACGACCTCACCGAACTGGAGTTCGACGCCGACTTCGTACGGAACTTCGCGCCGTTCATGCCCGGTCCGAAATCCGCGTCGGACATGGTTCGGAAGGTCACGAGCTACCAGAAGCGCTCCATGAAGGCGTACTTCAGCGGCCGATATCAGGATATGGACCGGAGCCGCGTCCGTATCGGAACCATCCACAGCGCCAAAGGTCGTGAAGCGGACCACGTGTTCATCGGCACCGACCTGACCGAGAAAGTCGTCGAGCAGATGGCGGCGACCGTCGAAAACGAGGGCATCGACGTGCCCAGCGTTGACGAGTTCACCGCCGGAACCGACCCCGTTCCGATTCTCACCGACAACGAACGCCGCGTCTTCTACGTCGGCATGAGCCGCGCCCGCGAGCGCCTCGTCGTCATGGAGAACCTCGTCAGCGGCGCGCCGACGCTCGAACTCGACGTGCTGTTGTACAACGAACCGAACGGAAAATCGGTGGACGACATCCTCGACGCCGCGGAAGCGAAATAGCCGAACGTCATCGACACCGCGGTTCTGTCCCGTTCTCTCGTCTTTCGTCTTTTCGTCTTTTCCGATACCCGTGCATTGATACCGTTTCACGATGCACACTCCTCTCATGGCAACAGCCGAACAAGAATCGGACTCCGCCTACGCCGAGCTTCTCGACCGGGAACGACGAATTTCGAACGTCGAAAACGCCGGAATGATTCTCTACTGGGACCAGCAGACGAAGATGCCCGAGGGTGGCACCCCCGCCCGTGCGAAGCAACTGTCCGCGCTCCAGTCCATCGGCCACGAACTGCTCACCGACGAGCGGACGGGCGAACTGCTGGACGAACTGGAGAGCGAGGACTTGGACGACGAGCAGGCCGCCGTCGTGCGCGAAGTCCGGCGCAAATACGACCGCGCGGTTTCCGTCCCGAGCGACCTCGTGGAGAAGATTTCCGAAACGACGAGCGAAGCGCAACCGGCGTGGCAGCGGGCGAAGGCTGAAGACGAGTTCGAGACGTTCGCCCCCTATCTCGAACGACTCCGCGAACTCCACATCGAGCGTGCGGAGCACATCGCTCCGGACGAGGACCCGTACGAAGTCATGTTCGAGGACGGCGAGCCGTATCTCCCACTCGAACGCGTCGACGAAATATTCGACGAACTCCGTGAGGGATTGGTTCCGCTCATCGAGAACATCGAGGAGAACGGCGCGGACATAGCGGCCGACGTGTTCGCCGGGACGTTCGACCCGGCGGACCAAGAGGCGCTCTGTCGGGACGCGCTCGACCTGTTGAACTACGACTGGGACCGCGGCCGCCTCGACATCGCCCCGCATCCGTTCATGTCCGGGACGCAGTTCGACGCCCGGGTGACGACCCGATTCCACGAGGACGAGTTCGTGGACCCCATCTTTTCGACGATTCACGAGTTCGGCCACGCCACCTACCAACTCGGTTTGCGGGACGACGCCTACGGCACGCCGCTCGGCCAGTCGCGGAGTTCGGGGATTCACGAATCCCAATCGCGGTTCTGGGAGAACCACGTCGGTCGCACGGAGGCCTTCTGGGAGTTCTTCCTCCCGACCGTGACCGAGCACTTCCCCGAGTTCGAGGACGTAACGGCCGAGGACGCCTACGAAGCGGCCAATCAGGTGTTCACGGACAACCTCATCCGCGTCGAGGCGGACGAACTGACCTACCACATGCACATCATCCTCCGCTCCGAAATCGAACAGGAGTTCGTTTCCGGAGACCTCGACGTGGACGACATCCCCGTCCGCTGGAACGAACTCATGGACGAGTACCTCGGCGTCCGCCCCGACACCGACTCGGAGGGCTGCCTGCAGGACATCCACTGGACAAGCGGCTTTGCCAGCTTCCAGAACTACACCGTCGGCAGTGTCTTCGCCGCCCAACTCTGGGCGACCATCGAGGAGGAACTGGACGACCCGATGGAACTCATCCGCGAGGGTGACTTCGCCCCCATCCGCGATTGGTTGACCGAGAACATCCACGAACAGGGGCAAAAGTACACCACCGACGAACTCATCGAGGAGGCGACCGGCGAACCGCTTACGGCGGAGTACTTCCTCGACTACGTGACCGAGAAGTACGGCGAGATTTACGAGTTGGACTGAGCAGCGCGAGGGAGGAGACGCAGATTTCGTCGCGGATTTCCGAAACCCCGCTTTTGACGCTCGACCGTGCTCTCTTCGTGAATATACTGTGTAGTACTGGATATTACTAAAATCTACTTCATTCTACTATCTTCTCTCGAATCATACTATCGTTCTTCTCATTCTACTATTTGCTATCCTATCGTACTGTTCCCTAACGAGGAGAACGGACGATACCGTGCCGACCGCGGACTGGGGTCCTCACTTCCTGCTCGCGGTTTCCGCCGACGGCAGTTCGTCGGCGTACTTCGCCAGCACGTCCACTTCGAGGTGCACGGGGTCGCCGGGTTCCTTCTCCGAGAGGTTCGTTACCCGCCGCGTCGTCGGGATGATGGCGACGGTGAACGTGTCCTCCCCTTTCTCGGCCACCGTGAGGCTGATGCCGTCCAGCGCGACCGACCCCTTGCTCACGATGTAACTGTCCGAACGCCTCGGGGACGGCGAACTCGTACTCCCAATCTTCACCTACTTCACGCACGTCTACGACCTCGGTCGTCGTATCGACGTGCCCCTGCACGAAGTGCCCGTCGAGGCGGGCGTCGGCCCGAAGCGCGCGTTCGAGGTTGACGACATCCCCTTCCTCGATTTCTCCGAGGTAGGTCTTCGCCACTGTCTCGGCCGCCAGAAACACCTCGAACGATTCGTCGTCGAACTCCTCGACGGTCAGGCAGGCCCCGTTGACGGCGATGCTCGCGCCGTCTGCCACGTCCGAAAGCACCTCGTCGGCCGCGATGGTGAGCCGACGGCCACCCTCGGTCTCCTCGACGCGACGAATCTCGCCGACTTCCGCAACGATTCCGGTAAACATAACAGAACTGTGACGCCGAGCGGTTGAAAACGGTTCCGAATCGGATGCCCAGTTTCATGCCCGTACTTCCGTCCCCCCGACCAAAAATCCGCCGTCACGGCCTCCCGATTCGGAACCGTTTTCAACCGCTCGGCGTCACAGTTCTGTTATGTTTACCGGAATCGTTGCGGAAGTCGGCGAGATTCGTCGCGTCGAGGAGACCGAGGGTGGCCGTCGGCTCACCATCGCGGCCGACGAGGTGCTTTCGGACGTGGCAGACGGCGCGAGCATCGCCGTCAACGGGGCCTGCCTGACCGTCGAGGAGTTCGACGACGAATCGTTCGAGGTGTTTCTGGCGGCCGAGACAGTGGCGAAGACCTACCTCGGAGAAATCGAGGAAGGGGATGTCGTCAACCTCGAACGCGCGCTTCGGGCCGACGCCCGCCTCGACGGGCACTTCGTGCAGGGGCACGTCGATACGACGACCGAGGTCGTAGACGTGCGTGAAGTAGGTGAAGATTGGGAGTACGAGTTCGCCGTCCCCGAGGCGTTCGGACAGTACATCGTGAGCAAGGGGTCGGTCGCGCTGGACGGCATCAGCCTCACGGTGGCCGAGAAAGGGGAGGACACGTTCACCGTCGCCATCATCCCGACGACGCGGCGGGTAACGAACCTCTCGGAGAAGGAACCCGGCGACCCCGTGCACCTCGAAGTGGACGTGCTGGCGAAGTACGCCGACGAACTGCTCGCGGAGCGGCGTTAGAAGTCGAAGTTCGAAAACTCGTCGGAACGTTCGTCTTCGGCGTTTTCGTCCTCTTCGTTGCTTTCGTCGCTTTCGTTCTCCTCGTTGCTCTCGGTATCGTTCCAGCCGCCGTTGGCGAAGTCTGTGTCGCCGTCGTTCCCGAGTAGGCCGCTTTCGGCTTCGTCGCCAAGCAGTCCGCTGCCGTCGCCCGAGTCGAACTGCACGGGTTCGCGTCGCTTCCGCGGTTCGGGTGCGTCCCGTCCCTCGTCCCCGCCGTCTCCTTGCTTTTCTTCCACCTCGGCGTACATGACGCGGTAGCGCGATATCTTCCGGTAGAGCAGGTAGCCGAAGAAGCCGTCGTAGACGAACACGAACGCGATGTAGGCTATTTCGACGGAGACGCTGGGGTAGAACGCGGATATCACGTTGGGAACGAACCCGACGAGCGTGTTGTACGTCGCGTGGATGAACGCCGCGATGAGGAGGCCCTTGACCGCGATGGGACCCGCGTTCTCGCGGTTGAACTTCGCCAAGCCGAGGTAGTAGCCCGCGAACGCGGAGTAGATGACGTGACCAGGTCCGGCGAACAGTCGAAACACGGCCGTTCGCCCGACGTTCAAAATCGAGTCGGTGCCCGTGGACGACAGAACGCTTTGGCTGATGTAAATCGCGTTCTCGATGGTGGCGAAGCCCAACCCGGCCATCGCGCCGTAGACGGCCCCGTCGATGACGGCGTTGAACTTGTCGCTCCGGTAGGCGAACAACCGCACGGCCAGCCACTTCACCGTCTCCTCGACCGGGCCGACGATGAGGTAGAAGTAGAGTACCGCCCCG
>NZ_MEIH01000392.1:0-5757 GCF_001723155.1 Haladaptatus sp. W1 | reverse complement strand
TCGCGCTCACGGACGCGGGAATCAACACCGCGAACGAGCATTTCCCGGCGGGCGTTTCGTACGACGATGCCTCCGTCTGGCTCATCGACCGCGGAAACCGTCGCCGCGCCATGCCACAGGCCGCCGCGGGGATCAGCGAAACCCTCCCGCCGTTGGACGGCCACAACGGTCTCCACGAACTCCGCGAGGAGATAGTGACCGCCGTCGGCTACTACGACGACGCCGCGGAGGGTGTCGCCCCGGCCGAACTTCGGCTCTGTGTCGATTCGCTGAACTACCTCGTGGACGAGCACGACCTGCTCGCGCTCAAGCGATTCCTGCGCTCCATCGGCGCGGTTACCAAGGGCGTCCGCGGAATGGCCCACTACCACCTTCCCGTGCCGGACGACGCCGACATGGTTGCTGAACTGTCGCCTCTATTCGACGCCCGAATCGAACTCCGGCAGCGGGACGGTGACCGTCCCGACCACCGGTGGCACATCCCGTCCCTCGATATGACGACCGCGTGGGTAGATCTATAAGTATCTGGAATCTGAAACACACGAAATCGTGGAACCACAGTTCGATTCGCTGGACGGACGGTCCGGCGTCGAGATTCGGGACCCCATCGAGAAGGTGCGATTCGAGTTGCACACCCCGAGCGCCGTCGAACCGACGCCAGCAACCGCCGAATCGTTTTACTATCCCGTCGATTCGGCCGTGACCGTCGAGACGGACGAAATCGTCTTCCCGATACTGGCGAGCATTTACGTATACTCGGCCGATGGCGAGTTTCTACAGGATTTCACGCCGAACAGTAACACCGAACTGACGATTGAACCGGGAGAGAAATACTATCAACTCAACGGGACGCCGATAGTCATCTATCTCTCGTTCTCGTCCGCGGTCACGATTCGAAAGTCGGAGACGGAGATACGGCTCTCGTTCGACGGATCGACAGCCGTTCGAATCGGCGCGCGTTCGTATCACGAATCCCCCGAGGGAACCATCACCGTCTCGGGGTCGGTTCGGGACACGATGTGCGCGCTCTCGACGTTCGGGTCCGCGCTCAAGATGACGACTCCCGACCGCGCGCATCCGACGCTCCGGGGGCATCCGCCGCTCGTGGAACTGGGCGACGAGTTCCACGTTCCGGAGTCCATCGACCCGCCGGACACCGGCGTCCGACTCGAACTGCCCCTGCTGCACGAGAAGGTCTATCCGGCGGCGTCGTTGGCCTACTACCTCGGCGCGGACGTGGTTCCAACGAGCGGCGTTTCAAAACTGGTCGCTGGCGACTTCGAGTACTCCCTCGAAAGCGACGGCACCTACGAGGAAACCCTGCATCGACTCCTGCGTCAGACCGCCTTTCTCGACTGTCTTGTTCGGACGGAAGGAATCGTCAAGGACGAACTCTACGAACGAAACCAACTGGAACCGCGCCTCGACTGGGACTTCGCGGACGTGTACGACAGTTCGCTCCCCGAGCAGTTGGAGACGTACCTCTCGGTTCCCTTCGAGACGATTTCGGAGTACGTCCCGACGTGGACGCTCACGACGGACGTGACGCCGCTCGAAAAACACGCCGCGGTGTTGCCGTTTCTCGCGTACGACCTCTCCCAGATTCGTTCCGCGCCGCTCCGCTCCTCGAAGCAGTCGATTTCACAGCCACAGATGTTCGACGACTTCTACCGGACGGGCTTTTCGCGGGACGAAAAGCGGGAATTCGAAAGCGCGGACCTCCTCCGGGGGGCGAGCGAGCGAACTGACGCGGGAAAAATCGTTCGACCCGACCCCGTGGAAACGACCGAACACGCGTGGGTCGGGAATGGATTTCCGTTGGGTGCGAACAAACTAACGGTTGAAGCCCTCAAACGGCGGTTCGACTACTCCGCGCCGAACAAATCTGGAATCAGCATTCACGTCGTCTGTAACGACGCGGAGATGAGCGACGAAATCGTGGATGAACTGTACGGATTTCGTGAACTGGTTGATTATGACATCACCATCGACTACAATCGAACTGTGGCCGAGTTACGTGAGATAATTGAATCACCCATCGATTTGTTCCACTACGTTGGTCACGTAGACGAAAATGGATTCCTCTGTGTCGATGGTAGTTTGGACGCTCAGACACTCGATGACGTTGGTATCAAGGCCTTCTTTTTGAACGCTTGTTCTTCATACGAGCAGGGGATGGCATTGATTGGGCGAGGTAGTATGGGTGGCGTCGTGACACTTGACGATGTTGCGAATAAGACTGCTACGAGAGTCGGTCGTACGTTTGCAAGTTTGCTAAATAATGGATTTCAATTACGAACAGCTCTGTCAATTGCCCGTAAAGAAACGGTGTCTGGTTACAGATATATCACACTAGGCAACGGTGGACGACCATTGATGCAACCCGAAGGCGGTGTCCCAAGTTGGACATCTGTTTCTGATATGGGTGGTGAAAAATACGATGTTTCAGTTGAAACGTTTCTAGATATACGATGTGGGTTTGGTTCAACATTCACGATGAACGTTCTCGGTACATCTGCACGAAATCTTGTCTCGAATGGTATAGAATTTGAGGAAGTGGGTACGGACAAACTAAAGCAATTCTGGAAATTAGAACGTCAACCCGCAGTTATCGATGGGCAGGTTTGCTGGAATCCAATCAGAGACCTCAATTGATATTTTAAGGGCCGATGTGAACTTCTGGACCCCCTGCCAACACAGGCGCGGTCTGCATCAAGAGCAGACTAGCCATGAACAAAGCGCCGATCATTCGCGGGTGCTGTTCGAGATACGTGGCGACATCCTGTCGTGCCATACATTCATTATATTCCCTAACACAGATTAATTTATTTAATCAGTTTAAACAAGATAATTATAATACGAATCCTTGGTTTCCATGATAAAATCTCCTCACGGCCACAAATAACATACCGTACTTGCTAATTCAGCCCACGACACGAAGTGACCAGGGGGTCTATAATCGTGCATGTATCTCGAATACAGATACGGCGTCGGCGGGGTGAGTCGCTAATGGCGATTCTCGAACTCGCGATCGCGTTCGCCGTCCTCGCCATCGTTGCTGGAGTTCTCGGCGCGGGTGGCATCGCTGGCATGTCGATGGATATCGCCAAGTGGTTGATAATCGTGTTCCTCGTGTTGGCGGTGGTGTCCTACGTCATTTAAGGCCCGTCGTTCACGTGGTTGCGAACCGAGTCGAACTCTATTTCGGTGATGGCGTCCGCGACCGCGGGGACGTCCACGTCGCCCACGAGTTGCGGGTATTTGCGCTGGAAGTAGCCGACGATGTTGCGAACGTCACGTTCGAGGAACTCCGCCGCGTTCTGGTGGTCGGTCGGAATCGCTTGCGGCCAATCGAAGATGGTGATTCCCTCGCTGTTGACGAACACGTTGTACTCGCTCATGTCCGCGTGGACGTACCCGCCTTCGTAGGCGTCTCCCACCTCGCGGAGCACGAGGTCGAGGACGGGGACGACCTGCTCGTCTTCGAACTTCGAGCGCGCGAGTTCCACGCCGTCTATCTTCTCCATCACGATGGCGTGGCGGTTGTGGTCGATGGGGCGCGGAACGCTCACGTCGGGGTACAGCGCTTCGAGGACGTTGTACTCCCGCTCGGCGGCTTTGCGAGCGGTGTAGAGCCACGAGACGTGCTCCCGGTCGGACGTGTAATCGCGCTCTTTCATCACTTCGCGGAAGTTGGTGTAGCCCTCGCGGTGGTACTTCAACGCGAGCGGCCGGAACGACTGCACTTCGTACACGTCGCTTTCCTTGCCGACGCCGAGCGGCGACCCGACGCCTTGGATCGTATCGCGCTCGGAAAACGCCCGAAGCGCGAGCGCGTCGTACCCCTCGAACGTGAGGGTGTAGCCCTCGTACTGGATGGTCTTGCGTTCGAGCAGTTCGCGGTCGAGACACCGGTCGATTCGATATTCGACTTCCTCCGCGGTCAACCGCGAGAAGCGTGGAATCTTCTCCTTCTGTACCCACTCGCTGAAGCGCATCCCCTGCTCGACGCCCGAGAGGAGATAGAAGTCCTCCGGCTCCAACTCGGCCATCTCGGGTGCGACGTTCCGAACCATCGCGTTCGCCTACTCGTCCGGCGCGTAAGGGGCTTGCGACTACGCTGATAGGGGTCTCCGATACGACTTTCGTGGCGATTGCGATGGAAACGGCGTGCGATCCATACTTCGATTGACTACTCCGTATGATTATGTATTCGCAATATAGGCCTATTACAACGCCTTAAGGTCGGTTGTCCAAATCGACGGGTAATGACGAACGAATCCACTCGTCGAAAGTTCCTGGCCACGAGCGCCGCAACCGGTGCGTTGGCGCTCGCCGGTTGCAGCGGTCAGTTGAGCGGCGGAAAAACCTCAATCAAGTTCTGGCACGCGATGGGCGGCGACACCGCGAAGCTGTTGGACCAGATGGGTTCCGACTTCGAATCCAAACACGAGGACGTCTCCGTCGAGGTGACGTCGAAGGGGAGCTACCGCGAGACGTTGAACTCGACCCTTTCGGCGGTCAAGGCGGACAAACCCCCGGCGGTCGCCCAGTTTTTCGACATCGGGACCGGACTGGCACGGACCAGCGACGCGTTCGTCTCCGTCCAGGACATCATTCCGTCGGACGCAATCGACTACGACAACTTCCTGAATCCGGTCCTCAACTACTACCGCATCGGCGATACGCTCAACTCGATGCCGTTCAACTCCTCGAATCCCGTCCTGTACTACAACAAGGACGCCTTCGAGAAGGACGGTCTTGACCCCGAGAGTCCGCCGAAAACCTTCCAAGGTATCGCGGACGCCTCGGCAAAGCTGATCGACTCGGGAGCCACGAAGAAGGGAATCACGTGGCCGAATCACGGCTGGTTCGTCGAGCAGTGGATGGCCGAGCAAAATCACACCAAAGGTATCAACGGGCGTCTCTTCATTCGGTGTAAGATAGTAGGTCCCCAAATTTGGTGCAACAAGGTAGGCGGTGTTGTCGAGTGCCCGGGCTCGATTCTGAATACGCCATCCGTCATTAGCAACGAGAGGTTCGGGACAAGAAATCCGACAAATAACCTCTGCCCCATTCATCGCGAGGCCGCGAACATACTCCGGATAGGCCCCTTCGATCGCCAATGAGATGCCAAGACGTCCGATATCCGTGTCTGCAACTGGGAAGAAAGCGTCTAAATCTTTGCCGTATTCTTCGACCCACGCATCCCAGACGTCGTGCGGGCTGACCGATCGTTCAACGGGGAGGAGTGGCGTCACCTTCCGGTGTTTTAGGATGATGTCACCGTCTGGGTCGATAATGAATGCAGTATTAAAGAACTTATTTGGAAACTTCGGTTCAGCTTTCTCCTTCGCTGAGGCGACGATGTAGGTCTCGAATTCTGTAGCATATTCACCGAGCGTGTTGGTCTCGTCACCGGGGATGTCTATCGCAATCTCGTCTGCGTACGTCGCGTGATCCATGTCCATGACCTCATCAGTGAATCCTTGAAGCGCCCCCTCAGGAATGACAGCAAGCTTCACTGGTAATTCGAGACCACTCAGCCACGTTGCCGCTTTGAGATTGTCATGAATGTGGTCAAGATTCTTCTGTATATCGCTGCGTTCTGTCGCGCCCCAGACGGTTGGAGAGAGACCAACTGCCGTGTATTGTTCGATCTTCGCCATTGGTACTCGATTGTATTATTTGTAGATAGGGTATAATTATGTGTGGTGCTGTCATTGGCCATGGTTGACAAGCAGAGACAACATTATC
>NZ_MEIH01000391.1:0-44135 GCF_001723155.1 Haladaptatus sp. W1 | reverse complement strand
GGGACTCGGCGTTCTCGGGCGACTGACGACCGCACAGGACACCACCGATTCGGGAACGACATCGACGACCACGAACGGGACGTCGAATACGACGAGCACGACGAACCAGTCGGATGGCAACGGGGGACAGGAGTCCCGTCGAACCATCATCCTCGGGGCACGGGTCGGTCACTGGCTCGGACTGGCACCGAAGGTCATCGAGGGACGGCGCAATCCGACGCTGGGGTTCATTCCAACCGAGCGATACAAAGTCATCTGGATCAACCTCGACGGAAAGCGAACATCCTCCCCGCCCTCAAAGGCGAGGATTCCCGAGTGTTGGGATATTAAGGTTCGCAACCAGCCTTTTCGCTCGTTACGAAACGCCCCGAGGTTTAATTGATGGCGGTAGTACTCCCCGTTTCAGCGGTCGTAGAATCAGAGACGACTATTAAGACCGATAGATGTCAATAAATCAGTATGCAAGACACGCTCGACAGAACTGAGAAAGTCCTCTGGTCGCGGCACGCAAACCCGAAGAGCGGGTGGACCCGAGTCCCGACTGGGGCTGTCCTCGTCTACGCCGTCTATCGGCGAGACTGGCGGCTCCTCCTCGCAGGACTCCTGTGGGCCGCCATCAATCCATTTCTCTTCCCGCCACCGGAAACGGACGAAGCGTGGATGACCCGAGGCGTCCTCGCCGAACGCTGGTGGGTACGCGAGGAGGAGAAAGGGACCATGGGAGTCACTTACCCCAATATCTGCAATACGATTAGCGCGATGGCTTTCCTCTACGCGTTCGTCGCCGCGTGGAGACGACGGCCAACAGGTGCCGCTGTGGCCACGGTGATGGCCAGCGGGCTGAAACTCTGGTGGATCGGCGTTCTCGTACGACGGCTCGATTCAGCCCAAAAACCATAATCTACCGTCCAATTCGAAGAGCGTGGACTCCTCAGGGAAGTCGTTTGACCTGACGACCTACACCTATCTGCATCTCATCCACCACAACGCCTTTTGCAAACATAGGGCGGCTGCCGAAAGTGCAATCGACAATAGGATACCTCATTTGAATCCAACGTTTCGAAGACGCGTTCGATCGGTCGAGTATGACACCCTGTCGAATCCTTCCCTTGTGACGTTTCGGAGTTCATTGGTAGGTATCGGAGAAGGCGTTTGATGGTATGGCATCCCCCTGATTAAAGATATATGCCATTTCAAAATGATTGTGAATGGAGATGGTGCCCGCAGTTTTCTTTTATATACACCCAGGTCGGGCGTTTCAGATCGTTGATCTCGCTAGGTCCCATTAAGATGAACCCTTCCTTGAACAGGCACGTTGACGTTCTCTCGTTATGATTCAGAATCGGGCAATTGAGCCGTTAGCACTGGTACGTTGGACATGCGAACGACCCTCTCAGTGACGCTTCCGAGAAGATAGCGGTCGAGTTCCGCCCGTCCGTGTGTCCCCATCACAATAAAGTCGATATCTTGACCGTCCGAATAGTCGAGAATTGCTCGATACGGGCCTCCACGAGCGGCGGACGCTTCGGTCGTCCTGACACCCGCTTCGTCAGCCACTTCGACGACTTCGTCTATCGCATCCTATACGGATTCCTCGAGTAACGTGAGGACTGATTCCGATTCATCTCCTACCGAGAGCGTGTTCACGTCGATGACGTAGAGAGTGTGCAATACCGCATCGTACGTCGTTGCGATGTCGACCGACAACTCGACGGCCCGTTCAGCCCTTCGCTCCCACCAGTCGGCACGAGAACGTCATCGTACAGATAGAGCTACATTCGATCGCATCATACTTAACGTTCTATGTGTGTCTCAGGATGTCGTCGAATACGTTCGATGCCTGTTCGTTCCGAACGTCACTTTAGCGTGTGACGATTATCCGGCTTATCGAAGCAATGTAACAACGCTACGGCATTGCTATCCCGGCAAGACGAAGTTCAGTAACGCGACGATGACGCCAGCGAGCGCCATCCGAACACCGGCTACGTACCAGTTCTGATCCGAAATCGACCCCATGTAGGCACCGAAGACAAAGAGCAACGCGACGCCAATTGCAACCGCTAACACGGTTGCCGCGAAAAGCGTCAGAGATGTATCAACGAAGAGAAAGGGAGTTATCGGAAGGAGGACCCCAATGAGTGGGCCGAGTCCGCTCAGAGAAGCGTTAATGACGCGTGCACCCCGCTGTTCACGGTGCATTCGCGTCGCTTCCAGATCCCGCAGCATTGCTCGTTCGATCTGTCGTCGTTTGGCTCGTTTTTCCGCCCGTTCGATCTCCCAGACGCTCCACACCCCCGACGTGCTCAAGCCGATGGCGGCCCCAACACCGATCTTGAAGACGGTAATTCCATTCGGGACCCCCGACAGAAATGACCCGATGGCGATCCCGATGCTCGTCAGCGTGCCGTCGAACCCGTTCGAGATGAAGTATCGTCGTGAGATGGACCGAACGTCTTCTTTTCGCAATAGTTGTCGGAGCCGTCTTAGTCTCACGGTTCAATCCTGTGGTGTTTTGCGCTCTTCGACGATATATTCACCATACGCAACTTTATCGATCGAATGAACGCTACCGCCCAGTTCGTCGATCACGTCACGAACGTCGTCAAAGTTGATATCATCCCCCTCTATCGTGAGTTTCACGTTCTCGACTTTCCGATCGGTTTCGAGTAAGGTGGCATCGACCCCCTCTACGCCGTCGCTCTCCCCGACGAGTCTCGCGAGTTCGAGTATCGTCGGCTCGTGGGGTTTCAATAAATCGATGACGACTCGCCGTAGTGATGGCATCCTCCTACAGGAACGGGAGCGCGATAATTGGGTTTTTGGGTCAGTCGACTCACTCAACTAGATCTGGTGGCGCTTCTCTTCCAGGTTATCTTTGGGTAGGTAGTTCGACCAACGATAGCTCTCCTGCTCTGCTGTTTTCGTGATGCCACGAGACGACTGAACCGCCTCGGGGCGTGACTCCGAGGCACTTGGCCTGCTCCGCCTGTAGAGCGAAGCATGGAATTTGATGCTTCATTCTTGAATGTTGGCTTCCCCACGCTCACTGGAAAGCATTCCACACACGTGGCTGCCGTGGAGAACACCATAATTGGTACTCAATTATGAATCAAAAATGACAGTCTCTCGGATTTAGAAGACGTGTACGTCTATTGTTTTGGGCGTCGTAGCACTAAAACCTGGAGAATACCAGTCCAATCGGTTGTCACCTGATCGAGTTCCCATCCCTCCTGTGCAAGGCGATTGAGTCTCTGTTCTGTTATGGTTCGGTCAGTCATTAATCCGAGCCATTTTTTAGTAGACTTTATGGTCTTATATTCATACTGGGGTGACATTGGTACGGGACAGAAGCAAGGATACCACCGGTATTAAATATAATATTAGTTGAAAACTAAGAGTTCCTATACTTTGTTGGCTGACTCAACTTTGAAAGTTCGTTTGCTGCTGAGCACATCTCGACCCGCCGATTATGACTATCGAATGGGAGATCTCACACCGGGCCCAACGACAGGCAGGCGTTACGAAGTACGACCCTGCAACAGAGGCAATCACAATCGCGCTGACCTGGAAGGCCGACGAACATCGCGCCTGGGAGCAATTCAGTTCGACGGTGCGCCACGAACTCATTCACGCCTGGCAGTACCACGAGTTCGGCGACGCGGATCACGGTTCGACGTTCGCCCGGTGGACAGATCGCCTTGACACCTCGCAGCACTGCGAACGCTTCACTACGTCCAAGTGGTGGCTTGTGTGCGAGGACTGTAGCGGTCGGATTGCCCGATATCGACGCTCGAAAACAGTGCGCAATCCCGAACAGTACAGCTGTGGCAAGTGCGGTGGGTCACTACACGTCGAGGAGGCGGACGGTCACTGACCGAATTCTGTTTAAGTAGCTCTCACCGAGATTGTACGTTATGGGGGATTTGGTTGCTGGAGGCATGTAAGGTCATCAGCATCCACCGCATCCCGCCAGAGCTGGAGGACAGCGAGAGTGACAAGTCGTACTGCTGTGACCTCGATACAGGATGGAACAGCATCACCATGGGTAGCGTCCGGTGGTTCGTGAAAGTGGTTTGTAGGGAGGTTTCGTCGAGGATGGTAGTCGTAGCGATAGTTGAAGTCGTCTCCTTCGGTGTAATGATAGCGGTAGTAGTGTTTGTCCGTCCACGTGATATCAAACCGGCCGCTATCTGTGGTAATACCGTCTGCGACGTAGAGATGAAGCGTCTCTGGATTCAGAGCGTTATCAAACTCTGAATCGGTAATGAGTGGTTCGTACTCTTCGGCAACTGTTCGTGCTCTCTTCATGAGATCCTGGTCCGGAGCGCCAGTATCGACATACGTCCAATCGTCCGTCATAGATCAGGCTTCCGCGAGCCGATGGGCCTCGTCTACTTGCAGCGCAGCTTTTGCAAGAGCTAGATTTTGTCTCGTTGACCGCCATTTCCCTAGATCGTTCCACCCGTCATCACCGGGTTCAAGCTCGATTGCGAGGTCCTCTGGACTTTCGACATCGTAGGTTTCTCGAAACTCCTGCAGTGTCTCGTTCATCTCTTGGATGCCTGCAATGAGATCTCGATGCGAGTGGGTCCTGCGGAGTTCTTTAATACGGTTGTCGATTCGTTGGCCTTCATTGCGTTTGTATAGTGTCGTGCGACCATCCTGGTGAGTGCTACCGATGCCTTCGTCGACGAGTTCAGTCAGATATTTTCTGGTAGTGGGCTCACTCACTAGGGCCTGCTTTGCAATGGAACTAGCTTTTGTGTATTCCGTGGTTTCGGTGAGTATCTCTTTGACTCGCTCCCTGCCTGTTGTTGTGGCTTTCCATTCCTCTTTGACTTGTTCGTTGATATCGGTCATACGTAGTACTGCGCACCGCTACGTAAAATAGTTTTCCCAGAGTCGCATTTCTTACCTAAAGGTTTCGAATTCAGTAGATGTTTCTTGACAATATTGTAGTTCGTAACGAGACAGTACAGCAACGCGCACAGGCCGACCAATTCGCCTTCGACGTCGATGCCCCCGGACTCGTTGACGTCACCAACGAGAGCCACGAGAACCCCGCAGCCCACCAGTACACTGTTGCCATCGACGACGTGCCCGAAGACCTGATGGCCTGCATCTGCCCGCACCAAGTCCACCGCAATGCCGTCTGCAAGCACATGGCCGCCGTCGAAAACGCGACCGACGACGGGACGCTCACGGGGTTCCCCTCCGAGGACGACGACGAGACCGAACTCGAAGACTGCGACTGTGATGGCCTCGATGGCTTCCCGTGCTGGCCGTGCGTGCGAACGGGACGAAAGGAACTACCGAACTAACCACCACTTCAGTTGTTTTTATTCATGGCACGCCAAGTGACGTTCTCGGATATCACCGACCAGCGAACGCTGACGGGGAGATGAGGAATCAGTGGACTTCAGAGCGATTTTATATTTGGACGTGGGTGAGCTAGTGACTGTCTCAGGAGGATCTGGGTGGTCGGAGTTCGATTTAATGATTGTAAGCATGGCACTAGGAAGTGGCGGAGAGAATACGGACAACGAATCTATTAGTACCGTTATCGCAGAAACCATCGCGACCCACAAAGGGATCGATCCAGCGGACCTCGAGCCGCTCTACAAAACAATCGATCCTGACGCCCTAGATGCCCTCTTCGCGCCACAAAACGATGGGACTGCCCGAACGACTGGCCAGATCACCTTCACACATGCCGGATATGAGACAACCGTTAAAAGCGACCGAACAGTCACCGTCGAGCCGATTGACGAAGAAGAATAGTCTCGTACCGCCCGTCATCCAGGAGTGCTTGCTTCGGCCCGGAATGTCACCGCGGTTAACGTGAGTGACTTGCCGCTGAACGCGTCCATTAAGTCATCGCTGACTCCATCAATCCGGCCATCGATCGAGAAGGAAATGTGATCGTCGTCAGTTGCAATACCGATGTCTGTGAGTTCGAGATCAGCCCCATTCTGGAGTCGAATTGTGTGTTCCATACCTAAACCCCGTGAGTGGCTTCCCTTAGTCTTCTGGTTAAGTTGTTTAGGAGCCAACAAAATTGGTAACCCACAGGAACCCTCATTGGTGACTCCAGTCTCATTATTTCGAGGAAAAATACTCCCTATAATCTGCTGTGTACTTCCCTGCCCTGCCGGTCGAAACGATCGACTGGAAGATTTCACATCGACCCCAACGACAGGCGGGCGTCACGAAGTACGACCCTGCAACAGAGGCAATCACGATCGCGCTGACCTGGACAGCCGACGAGAAGCACGGCTGGGAGCAATTCAGTGAAACCGTCCGGCATGTAACTCATTCACGCGTGGCAGTACCACGAGTTCGGTGACGCGGACCACGGCGCAACATTCTCCCAGTGGATAGACCGTCTCAACACCTCGCAGCACTGCGAGCGCTTTACTACACCCAAGCGGTGGCTTGTGTGCGAGGACTGCGGCGGACGGATTGCTCGGTATCGCCGGTCGAAGACGGTACGTAACCCCGAGCAGTACTGCTGTAGCAAGTGCGGTGGGTCACTACGCGTCGAGAAGGGCAACGGCCACTGACCGAATTCTCGTTTAAGTAATTCTCGCGACAAGCAATAGATACGAGGAAGATTCTCACGGCCCTCTCCTTTCTGCGTGAGCTACCTCCATCGCTTTTGTTTCGGCTATAGATTCGACTTTGGTTAGTGTCTTATACTAACAATGAATATTCCCTGTGATGACCCTCTTATGGATCCATAAAAGAGCGCATAGGCCAGGGCGTGGTAGGGTAGAGTGGACTAGATTGATGGTGCCAGATCCGACGATGTGATAGTATCGTTATCAGCGTGAACCTCTGAGCTGTAGAAATCCAGCACGTCGCCGATAAACGCCCGCCAGAGATTCAATAGAGCCGGAGTCTAAGGGATGACTGATATGGGGATACTACGTTTTGATCACATGGGAGTTGTCGTCGATGACCTTGACGCCGTGACCGAGTTCTTCCTCGGCTTAGGATTCGAGCGCGAGGGCGGGACACTGGTCAAGGGCGAGTCTGTGGACAAGATCAACGGGCTCGACAACGTCCGAGCAGAGGTGGTGATGGTGCAAACGCCGGACGCCAGTGGTACGCTCTAACTCGTCAAGTACCATGCACCAGCCGACAACGAGAACGCACACCCTTTGCCGGCGAACCGGCTGGACTTCCGGCATATCACCATCGAGGTCACTGACCTCAACACGATCGTCGACAAACTGCGAGACAACGGCTTTGACACGGTCGGCGAAGTCTGTGATTACGAGGACATCTATCGGCTCTGCTACGTGCGCGGTCCTGAAGGATTGATCGTCGAACTCGCCGAACAGATCGCCTCTGAGGAAGCGAGCTAGGTGGCCGTACGACTCTCCGGCTTCCATATCTGGCGGCGACGGGCAGCGATATCGCGGACAAGGACCCCGCTCAATGCCATCGGTGACGCCCGCCTTAGCTACACCCGGCTGTACGCCGTCGATCGATCATGCGCTCAAACAGACTAACGTTAATTACTCCGATCAACGAGCCCTCGTCTTCCTGATAACCGCATCCGGCTACGCTTACCACCATCCCACTAGCCCATCACCTCTTTACAAACTCTCCTACGAAGTGGACAGTCGGCCTGCATTCGTAAAGAGGACAGTCGGCCGGCAGAAACAGCACCCACCCGGTGTGAAACACCCCGTCTTTCAGGTGAAATTCAATAGCACAGACAACCAGAACCAACCAGACAGACAGTCCACTACTATCACACCACATTTCCGGAGTAACTCTGCTGTACACTACCGGAAGACGCCTTCTCCTCCCACAATCACTTTCACTCTCACAGACAGTCCTATTGACCCACACCAATGACAGTCCCACTGCTGGTTCACGGAAGACCGTCCATTGGCCGCAACCAGTCCAGTTGAAACTCGTCCCAACACGTTGGACAGTCCCCCCGGTCGTCACCGGATATAACAATCACCTGCTGGTGCCGGGATGACAGTCCCACGGGCTGGAACATTACTACCTCTGTTCTGCTTGAACTCGCTGCCTTCTCGCGTTCTACTTCCATTATAGAACCAATCACGCATCTTGAAACACGCCGAAATCACAGAACGCAGACTACTTTTCCACCGATTGTTCGAAGCAGCCGAATTCGATCATTGAAATCAACGACAGTTAACACGCCAAATATGTACCACGTAATGCACAGTGATCAACTCAAGGGTGCCCGGGAAGTCTACTTTCGCTTGGGGGGTAGGCGGCAAGAGGTTACCTCTTTGCCGACTGCAGAGCGTACCTTCAATAATACCTGCTCGTTTGCAAGCCAGCTATGTGTCGGTCGGAAGTATCAAATGTTTCTTTGTGTCATCGGAATAATTATAACTGTTCTTCATGCTAGTACATCACAATGAATTACTCCCGACGTGTGTTCCTCGCCACCGCTTCAACGGTTCTCACGACCTCAATAGCCGGGTGTGCCAGCGGTTTCGGTTTACTCAGCCAAGACAACAGTCCTCAACGAAATTCTGAGTCTGCTGGAAACCCGCCTCCGGCTGCTCGGTTACGGATGAGAGCAGTTGATGACAGAGACATCGGTGGACGACATGCCCTATCTCTACGGGAAAATTCAGAGAAGGGCCGACGCGTGATCAAGCGAGCCGTGCAAAACGGGTCGATGATAGTTGACGACCAATCACCGCCAATCTGGGAAGACAGTAGACCATGGGTGTGCGACGGCGGTGTGTATCGACTCTCGTATGAAGTACGAAATGAACGCTCGGCGACTCGCTACTTCTGGCATCTCACTCCTGTGCAACAGGCTAACCAGGATAACATCGTGCAGTTTGATGAGCTTCCGCGTCTCGATCGCGAGAAATTTCGGTTAGTTGGCCTTGGAGACAGCGATGTGGATGAAGATACTCCACTCGATATCGGGAGGACGTTCGTATACGCGAATGCTGATCGAAATCAATCGGCACTCGTACCGACTCCTGATCGCTCGGTTATTGAATGGTCGTCTGGCTCACGCGCACGGTTCTCGATTACCGACTCAAACTCCAAAAACGCGACGCTCAAAACGTACCGGTATACGGCGCATCAACTGGCACCGACCGTCGAAGCGTATGGTCAGCAGCTCCGCACCCGATACACGTTCGAACTTTCGGGGCTCTCTGATGCTGAGCGTAACCTCGTAGAGAAAGCTATCGGGAAATACGGATATAACATTGACCGCGGTGGATCGCCGTCTGATGCGTTCTGGTCCCTGGTCAAAATCTTCCAGCAGCACGAGGCAGTCGCTGATGGGAAGGAAGGTGTAACTGGGGACTATCTCACCACATACGATGGGCAAGTCTATTGGGTTGAATTGGTAAATGGGGACGACTTTTGGGGGCGAAAAATCACCACGACGAAGCAGTAGAATAGCGGGGTCTCATCACTCCAAATGAGGCTACTAAACGGAGCTGTATCATTTGCACTCCAATCCGCGCACAGATTCCATTGAGGATCCCGGGGGGTTGTTACTTCCGCTTATGGATTTAGGCGCCAATGGATGAATTTCCCACTCCCGCATTTTCGCCAAAGCGGCAGTGTTAGATAATCTCACATTTAAAAATAGTAACAGTCACTATGCAATTCTACCGACCTCCGTGAAATTGCACACTGATTTTCCCTCTAAACGGTCGTGCGACGGAACGATCGCCTCCGAATCTGGCTTCCCTCATCGGCTGTTCATGTCAAATAATAGCTCGCAGATAGTATCGCTTGTTGAGTCGGATTGAACTCTATTATGGGTGTAATTAATCGTTCTTATCCTGTAGAGATTGATTCTAATCCGAACAATCGCGTTCTGATACACTTATTAGATCCCGAAGCGCAGTTTCTAGTCAATCTGGCCGCGGAGTCCAGAGGGAGGGGAATAACATGGCTCACGGGGGACGATCATCCACACACGAAACCGAAGCATCAGTTGCCGGTCAACCGCGCACCGACCGAACAGTCGGCGATTATAGCCCACTATTGTTTCCTGCAGGGGGTATCCTTGCTGGAATTGCTCAGGTTCTCCTTTTGGATACCCCAGCAGTGGAAGCGTTCTTACTCGCGTTCTTAGTGATAGTTGTCGGCATACAGGGACTCTGGGCCTTTTTAGGCCATTACTTTAGATCTGATGAGATAGCCGCGTTCATCGGCTGGCCGGCGGATAGCCCGTTCCAAAAAGAAGTCGCGTTCGGTAATCTCGCTTTCGGAGTGCTGGGGATTCTCTGTCTCTGGTTTCGGGGTGGATTCTGGATCGCAACGGCGATCGGGATCTCTGTTTTCATGCTCGGGGCTGCCATTGTCCACGTGAAGGATATCCGAGAGACACAGAACCGAAGTCCCGGAAACGCTGGGCCAATTCTGTGGACAGATATCCTGACATCGCTCGTTTTACTTGTGTTACTGGCTCTCTATTTTCTTTGAGCGGTGCGATTTCGGTCGGTCAGCAGAGACACGAGAAAAACAATCCATCTATCACTCTTTCGGGAAACTTAGCTGCTCTCAAGAGAACAGTCCCAGGAATTCTCGTGGGATGATCCTTTCCGGGAGTTATGCCAACGCCAGAATTTGAGCGGAGAAACAGCCACCAACCTTTCGATACAAGCTTCGCACTTCGTCGAGGACGGCGACCCATCAGATTCCATTTCCGCTTTGGCGAAAATGCGGGAGTAACTTATACATCACCACCTCTACTGTATCCAACCGTTTCAAACCCTATATCGACCGAAAACAGCCATCTGAACACACATAAGTCATATATTGCTACACCAAAACCAGATAGGGCGATCTGGGGACAGCGCAGAACACATGGTCCAGGACTATTTGGTTAAATCGGGTCTGTTGGGACCCTCAATCGGGGATAGGTTTCAGAAGCAGTGCTGTAGACAGAGGCATATCGGTCATACGGTCCATCGTCCCTGACCGAGCTGGCACTTATCGCACAGGCGGCCACTGTGTCTCTGGATAGGATTGGGTTCCGCCGTGGCTATTGCGAGCGACGAGTTCGACGGTCGCTGAGTGTTTTCCTTCCCACTGCTCGCTCGATTCCTCGTAGTACAAGACAGTCAAGTCGAGACAGGCGTGGAGCAGTTCGTTCGAGCAAAACCGGTATCGGTCCGTACTCGGGCCTACCTCTGCTGGTGGCTCCGAACGGAGGTGATGTTGGTAGAACAACAACCCGTTCGGTTTCAGCGCTGACTTGATGTCACTCAGTCGGTCGAGCGTCCGGAAGAAACTGACCGTCGCTACGTCGTAATACTCCTCCGGATAGTCGAACTGAGTCGCATCCGTCTGTATCAGATTGATCTTGTCAGCGACATCCTGCTCCTCCGCATTTGCTCTGGTGATACGGAGCCCTTCGATCGACTGGTCGAGCGCATCCACCTCGTAGCCCCGGTCGGCGAGGAATACCGCGTTGCGTCCCGTACCACAGGCGACATCGAGTGCCCGTCCGTCGGACGTCTCGTCGGCGTACTCGCGCAATACTGGCGAAGGATCCGGCTCAGATGGATATTCGCCGGTACGAAACCGCTCGTCCCATGTTGTCATACAGTAACCATACCGACCCTCACCCTTGTCAATACCTCTCCAGATCTGTTCTTGTTTACTCCGCCCCCGTCCCAATACGGACTTCATAGATTCCCTTCACTACTCAGCACACTGTTCCGAAGGAGCGTCGCAGCATCTCTTCAAACGGCTCGACAGTGACGACGATACTTCCGCACTGGAACACTAATCGTCGACGACTCCGATGAGGACGAGTGGCCTGAGCAGTCGTGACCGCTTTCTAGTCTAAAATTTTCCGGCGCGGGTGCGCTACTCGCTCGAGTCGACCTCTCCGGCCTCGATCAGAGCCTCAACCGCCTCGCGGGTCGCTTCGAGCGAGGTGTATCGCGGTTCGTATCCGAGTTTCTCGCACGCCTTCTCGATACTCATATTTGGACTGTATCGGATGTGTTCCTCGGTCATCTCGACGTCCTCCTCGTTGTATTCGGGTCGATCGGCCCACTCCCCGAACGGCAGGTATGTGAGGTCGGCATCTCGTCCGAACCACCCAGCGACGGCCTCAGCATAGCCGCGGAGGGTGAGCGCCCGCGGCGAGACGACGTGGAAGCTCTCGCCAACGGCCGCTGACCAGTTCTCGAGCGCACGCTGGAAGCCCTGTGCTACGTCGTCGGCGTGGACGTGATGAACGGTTTCGAGCCCGAAGTTGGGGAGCGCGACTTCTTCACCGCGCGCGAGTCGCGAGAACACGTCGGTGTCGAAGTTGCCCGCTGGATTGACGGGCTCCCAGCCGGGGCCCACGATGTGTCCGGGGTGGAGGACGGTCGCCGGGAAGTCGTTCCGTCGCGCCTCATCAAGCAGGTACGCTTCAATCTCGGCTTTCTTTCGTCCGTACTCGCCGAGCGGCCGGCGCGTGCGAGGGGAGTTCTCGGTCGTGGGGACGACGTCGCTGGGACCGTGGACCCAGATCGTCCCACAGTGCAGTAGGTGTTGAACCTCACCGCGTAGGGACGCGACGAGCGCTTCCGCGCTCTCCGGCTCAAAGCAGATCAAATCGACAACGGCGTCCGGGTCGGTAGCCGCAATCTCCTCACCGAACTCGCCGCGTTCCTCGGCAGTTTCGCGGTCGATTTCGATCGACTCGACGTCAGTCCACGCGCTATCGTCTTGGTAGGGATTACGCTCTCCCCGGCTGACTGCGACGACCTGGTGGCCTGCCCGCACCAATCGCGGCACCAGGTAGGTACCGATGTGTCCGGTGGCTCCGATGACAGTGACTCGCATGGGTAGCGCAATGGCTAGTCCCCACGAAAAGGGTATGGATACCGGACTAATTCGTCTCTTGTCCGGGCGAACTGCGTGTCGCATCCGAGGTGCTCGATGGCGCGGTCGGTGCGCTCGTCATCACTAACTAGCTCGAGTTCACCGCCCTCAACGACGAACTCATCGAAAAATAGGATGAAACACGATACCTAAATTATCGTTCTCACCGATGCACACTCAAACCAAGATTACACTGTCGTAATTAACGCCCGAAAGAGAAGCTTAATCACGTCAGACCTGTTCTCCCATCATTTTCCACCTCGAAATAGCGGTGATAAAAGTGAGAGTAATTACATCCCACAGTAGCTGACCGTTCGTTCCGCATCAAAAGGGGGCACAATTTGCGTCCCCTTGTCATCTGTGGAGGAGTACTCCGGAACCACTTCGGGCAAGATTACGCCCCGCGTTCGGAGGATAAAACACAGGGAGCGAACCACTCGACCTCGGTGGATGGCAACTCAGTGATGAGGCCGATCACAGGTATACCATTCCCATAGGAACTACTCTCAGCCCTGGTGAGCAGATTACTGTCCACTCTGGGGGTGGAACGAATACAAATGCTGACCTCTACTGGAACTCAGGCCAGCCAATCTGGAACAACGGAGGCGATACCGTCATTGTCGTGGACGACGAGGGCAAAACCGTGCTCCAGGAGATCTACGAATGACTGACGAAAATACAAGCTCTCCGCAGACGTTCACTGCCGTACTTGATCGATTTGAAGAGAAACAGGCAGTCTTACTCCTCGAATCGGACGGCGAGATTGTTGATGAGCTCGTCATTCAACGCAATGATATTCCAGAATCTGGACGCCATCAAGACGCGATTTTCACAGTTACTATTGACGGGAGCACAATGGTTGAGATTGAGTACGAGCCGACAGAGACAGAAGAGCGAGTAGATGCTGCTCAAGAGCAGTTCGACCGGTTAGCGCGTCGCCCACCTGATGACACCGAGTGAGTAAGCGTTCGGTAATAATTCGTTTTGAGAATGCGTGCGGTAGAGTACCATATCTTCAACTAGCCTGAATCTATTCTAATCTATAGTATCCGAAACTGCATTTATTCAATACTCTTCTGGGATTTCCAGAATGTCTGACATAGTTTTATCTGTTAATCAACTAATTCCATGTTGCATGAAGCAGACACGACGAAGCGTTCTTGGCGCAATCGGAGCCGTAGCAACAGTCGGTATCGGCGCAACCCAGGTAATTGGCGCAGACATGCCGTCGATCAAGATCGATATCAACGCCGAAGCGGAATACGTTACGCTCACAAACACGGGGGATTCCGAAGTAGATCTCTCGGACTATCGCATCGACCTCGAATACAGCGATCAAACTACTCAAGACCAATCCCTTGAAGACAACACGGTCATTCCTGCTGGTGACTCAATCCGTGTCGGCACTGGTTCCAAAACCGAAGGTGATGTAGATCAGAGCCTCGGCTACGACAAAGCAATGCTCAACAACGAGAACCCGGACGTTGTTGCCTTGCTGAATACGGACGGTGATGTCGTCGCCAAGAGCAATGACTCTGCAACCGACGAGACAACGACTACCGAAGAGGACGATACCACCGAGGACTCCTCTGACGAAACCACTACCGAAGAAGAGACGACCACCGAAAATGACTCTGATGAGTCCACGTCGGAGAAAACGACCGACGACTCCGACGACAGCGAGTCGAGCGGTGACTCCTCGGATGATACCCAGTCGGATGATGACACTGAGTCGGATGAGAGCGAAAACTCGGGGAGCGATGACTCCGAAGACGCCGCTCCCGACAACTCGTCCAGCGAAGAGGATTCCCAAGACGACTGCTGAGGCAGCCAGTCGACAACCCTTATTTTCATGACCAAGGGATCACGGCGGCGGTTTCTCACATCGGCATTGGCCACAACGAGTCTCGGTATGCTTGCTGGGTGTTCAGACATCCTCGGGTCCACTGAAACCAACACGCCTGAAACGTCCTCAAAAACGCCGAACTCGAAGACCACAGTGACAGAAACGATTGCAACGACCTAATGGGTGTTTTTCGTAGCTTCTTGCGAATCTCGCCATCGTCGGCAAGCCTGTTCACAACCGCATACGCTATCCTCCGTAGCCACCCACTCTCTCTTGAAATCCCGATCATTGTCGAAACTCCACACTCTCTCCTTCGATAGTCCGAAGTCAGATTGTCTGACTATGGAGAGAGAATGAAATCATATGAAAGGCATAGGCCGGTGTTTCACCATTCAATCGCACTTCTGATTTCGAAATCTTCCTCCGGAGTCACAAACCGATATGGCCGCGGCCGGTGACGGTTTCCGCGTGGTCGCCCGCTTCGACGGTCACGGTGATGGTGGCGTCCTCGTCTCGGCAGGCGTCCACGAAGTCGGGGTCGAAGTCGGCGGGCGCGCGGTCGGCCTCGATGGCGAGGATGCAGTCGCCCGCGGGTGTGAGGAAATCGTCGGTCGTGATTTCGAACGTGCTGGCGTGGCGGCCGGACACGTTCTCGTGGCCGCGCGCGTGGATCGTCTCCTTCATGGCGTCGGCTTTCCGCGGGGGGCACTTCAGCGTCGCCATTTCGATGGCGTCGTGATTCTCGGATGGCGGTCGCCCGCATCGCCCGACGACCACCGTCACCGAACGACGGTCACCGTCACCGCACCGCATTCGCACTCGTACGCGTGGCGGATTCCGGCGCTCGTCTCCATCGTCAGCATGCGCTGGGATTCGTCGAGTTCGCGGTCACACTCGGCGGCTTCACACGTACAGCGGAGCGTCTCGATCATATCCGATTTCGTTCCGCCATCTATGTTAAATCGACCCGTGTCCGGAGTGAAAGTGAAAATCGCCGGAACAGGATTTCTCCGGTGCGTTTTACTCCGGTACCAACTCCTACCTCCTCTATTCCCCCGCATCGTCGCTTGCATACGCCACCGACCATTTATAAACTCGCACGGACGCGTGTGTCAACCGTTTCCACGGCGTACGGGGCGTGTGCTAGGCGTTTCCACATAATTCGAGGGCACAACATTTAAATAGCTATGTCGAATACTTCGTAATACCTGAACGCTTCCGGCGTCACGGTAGCACCGCGCGTCAACCAATGATATGGGAATATTGTCATCGGCTGGTTGGTACTCATAGAAGAGTAGCGATGCTCTTATCCGCCGGAGCGGGAGGAACCGAGGTTTAACTAAGAATGGTAAGCGTAACAGAAGAGGATCTTCAGAACAAGTCGAAAGGTGAACTCATTAAACTCGCAGGACAGCTCCGAGACCGACGAAACGAGCTGAATCAGCAAGCGAGCAAGCGCGCGTCCAAACGCGACGAACTAAACGCGAAGACGCGTGAGAAGGTGGACGAGGCGCAAGAACACCGAGAGCAGCGTGACAAACTGAACGAACAGGTTCAGGAACACAAAAAGAAGCGCAACGAACTCAACGCCGAGGCGAACGAGTTGTTCGACCGCGTTGAACAGCGAAAATCCGACCTCGAACTGGACGAGGGAAAGGATCTGGAGCAGCTCAAGAAGGAAATCGAAGAGCTTGAGTTCAAACAGCAGACGGAAGTTCTCTCCACCGAGGACGAGCGCGAACTCATCGAGAAGATCGAGGCCAAGCGCGACGAGTACCAGAGCCGCAAGGAAAAGCTCGACCAGAGCGACGACCTCGAGGAACTCGTCGAAGAGGCCGAAGAAGTTCGCGCCGAAGCGAGCACGCACCACGAGAAGGTGACGGAACTCGCGGATCAGGCCCAGCAGCACCACAACAAGATGATCGAGGCCTACCGCGAGGCCGACGACATCCGTGACGACGCCGACGAAATGCACGAGAACTTCGTGGAAGCGCAGGAAGCCGCCGACCAGCACCACGAGGATTTCGTCCGCGTCCAAAAGCGCCTCCGCGAACTCGACAAGAAAGAGGAGAAAGAGCGCAAGTCCGAGAAGGCCAAGGAGCGAGAAGAGGCCAAGGCCGAGGCCGAGGAGATCTACCAGCAGTTCAAGGAAGGAGAGACCCTCGACACCGAGGACCTCATGAAGCTCCAGAAGACCGGTCTGCTATAATCTGCGAACCTTTGCGAGCGAACTTTTAACGCCGTCGCCCACCTGATACCGGGTATGGCAAGCGGACGCTCGGCCGACAGTGGTGGCCGCGGGCGACGGCTCGCAATCGTTTTCATCGGAACAGTGCTAACGGTGGCGGTCGCGTGGTGGCTGTTTCTCGTCTATCCGACATCGCTCGTGGAACTGCTGGGGATTCTTCTCGTGTTGCTGGCGGGCGTGATTGGCGCACGGCTAGCCAGCCGCGTCGCCGCCCAGCGGCTTTCGTCGTACGACGTGGCGGAGGTCGCCGTCGAAGGCCCGATACGGCGGGACGGCGGCGGCGGGTCGATTCCCTCACCGGCCGGGACTCCGACGGACGACATCGTGGCGCAAATCGACCGCGCCAACGACGACGAGAACGCGAACGGGCTGTTGTTGCGGTTGAACACGCCCGGCGGCGAGGTCGTCCCGAGCGAGGACATCCGTCTCGCGGCGGAGCGGTTCGACGGGCCGACCGTGGCCTACGCGACTGACGTGTGCGCGAGCGGTGGCTACTGGATAGCGAGCGGCTGTGACGAACTGTTCGCCCGCGAGGCCAGTCTCGTCGGCAGCATCGGGGTCATCGGTTCGCGGGTGAACGCGGCCGAACTGGCGGAGCGGGTCGGCCTCTCCTACGAACGGTTGGCGGCGGGCAAATACAAGGATGCGGGCATCCCGTTGAAGGAGTTGGACGGCGACGAGCGCGACTACCTGCAGGGCATCATCGACGGCATGTACGACGATTTCGTCGAGCGCGTGACGGCGGGGCGCGACCTCGACCCCGAGACGGTCCGCGAGACGGAGGCGCGGGTGTACCTCGGCGACGACGCGGAGCGCATCGGTCTCGTGGACGAACTCGGCACGCGCGAGGACGTGGAGGCGCGACTCGCCGAGCGGTTGGGCGTGCCGGAGGTGTCGGTACGGGAGTTCGAACCCAGCCAGCCGTTGCGACGGCGGCTGAACCTCGGCGCGCGCGGAATTGCCTACTCGTTCGGTGCGGGCATCGCGAGCGTGGTCGGCGACGAGAGGGGGGAAGTGGAAGGGTTCGAGTTCCGGGTTCGATAGCCGATAGCGGGTATCAGTCCGCCAGGTCGGCGATGATCCCTTCCTCGGTCCCGCGGTCCGGGCCGATTTCCTCGCCCGTGCGGTCGGATTGGAGGTGCTCCTCGACTGTTTTGGCGACGGCTTCGGACAGCGGCGTCGATTCCCATCCGAGGGAAGCGAGCTTTTCGGCCGAGACGAGGTGCGGCGTCGGTGCGTAGAGCGGGAAGTCGAGGGGCGACACGTCGTGTTTTGCCAACTCTCGTTCGCTCGCGTGGACCAGTTCGACTTCGGTGTCGAGCGCCTCGGCCGCGAGTTCGAGGGACGTATCGAGGGACATTGTTTCGCGGTCGGCGAGGTTATACGCCTCGCCGGGCGTCCCGCGTTCCGCGACGATTCTGAGGGCGCGGGCACCGTCGAGCGCGTAGGCGCGGTGCAGGAGGCTGTCGCCGTCGCCCGGCACGAGAACCCGGTCGTATTCCGCCACGCGGTGGAGCCAGTAGTCGTATCGCTCGGTGTAGTCGTACGGGCCGTAGACGAGCATGGGACGGACGACCATCGCGTTCACGCCGTCCGCGGCGGCGGAAAAACACACGCGGTCGCACTCGGCCTTTCGCGGGCCGTAGCTCTCCATCGATTCGTCGTCGGCTTGTTCTGGGGTGCAGTCGTGAAGCGTCGCGTCCTCGCGCGTCGGAATCGGCTGTTCGGCGTACGCGCTGCCGCTGGAGACGTAGACGTAGGCGTCCACGTCGGCGAAGATTTCGGTGGCGGCCGCTATCTGCCGGGGATGCATGACGCAGAAGTCGATAACGACGTTCGGTTCGACCTCGTTCCGGGCCGCTTCGAGCGCCTCGCGGTCGTTTCGGTTCCCTTCGAAGTGCGTTACGCCGTCGCGGTCGACGAACGGGTTTCCGGATTCGCCGCGGGTGAACGTCGTCACCTCGTAGCCGTGGGTCAGCAGTTCCTCGACCGTATGTCGGCCCATGAACCGCGTTCCGCCGACGAGCAGTGCTCGTGTCATGGAGTCGATGCGGACGAAGGGACGATAAACCTACAGGAATCAGCGGCCGACGTGCGAATGCCACGGTCTTTTATCGCTCTCCCGACTAGCACGATGCATGGCGACCGAATCGGGAACACACGGCTATCGAACCGAACACGGAGAGGACTTCGGGCGGACGTACTTCCGGCAACTCGGCGACTTCGCCGTTTCGTCCATCGGTATCGGGACGTACCTCGGCGACCCGACCGACGCGGTGGACGAGAACTACTACGACGCGATCACGACGGCGGTCGAGGGGGTATCAACATGGTCGATACCGCCATCAACTACCGGTGTCAGCGGAGCGAGCGCGTCGTCGGGGAGGCGCTCGCCGACGCCGACGTAGACCGGGATGCCGTCTTCGTCTCGACCAAGGGAGGGTTCGTTCCCTTCGACGGCGAGCGGCCGGACGAACCGGGGAAGTACGTCAAACGCGAGTTCGTGGACACCGGCCTCGTCGATTCGGACGACCTGGTTCGCGGGAGTCACTGTCTCGCGCCGGACTACATCGACGACCAACTGGACCGGTCGCTCGACAACCTCGGACTCGACACCATCGACTGCTACTACGTCCACAACCCGGAAACACAGCTCTACTCCAACTCGCACGAGGAGGTGTACGACCGACTCGAAGCAACGTTCACCCGACTCGAAGAGCGCGCCGCCGCCGGTGACATCCGTCACTACGGCGTGGCGACGTGGAACGCCTTCCGCGTCCCGGAGGGGCACGACGACTACCTCTCGCTCCGCGAAGTCGTCTCCCGCGCTCGAAGCGCCGCGAAAGCCGCCGAGAATACGACGACCCACTTCCGCGTGATTCAACTTCCGTTCAACGTCGTCATGGCCGACGCGTTCACCGTCGAGTCACAGGACGGTCCCGACGGAAAACAGAGTGCGCTCCGCTTCGCCCACGAGGCGGGGTTGAACGTCGTCACCAGCGCGAGCATCGCGCAAGGAGACCTCGCGGCGGAGATGCCGGAGGAAGTCGCCGAACAGCTCGCCGGTGAGACGACCGCACAGCGAGCCATCAACTTCGCGCGGAGTGCGCCCGGCGTAACCAGTTCGCTCGTCGGTGCGAGCACGAGCGATCACGTTCAGGAGAACCTCGACGCGGGGCGCTTCGACCCGATGGGTGCGAACGCCTTCGATGCCGTTTTCGAGTGAGGGCGTCGAACAGTCTGACCTACAGTACTTTCCACTTACTATCGCAGCTCGGACACAAACGAACCGAGTACACCTCGTCCGGGTCGTTTCGCGTTTTTAGCGATTCTCCGCAGTCTGAACACGAGAGACGACCGTACGTGTCCTTCTCGACCTCTCCCTTTCGCAGACCGCTTCGAACTGATTGCATTGAGATAACATAATCCATGGAGTGACATATACGCACCGACGAAATCATCCTTCGTCGGGGCGAGGGGAACGATTGTGTTTATTTTTGATAAATGTTACCATTGTACATACTAAAATCAGGCCAACAAACATTTATTGCTGTTTTTCAAATTGTGTATCTTAGATGAATAGAACCCGCCGCCGCTTCCTCCAACTCTCCGGTACCGGTTTAATCGGCTTTCTCGCTGGGTGTTCCAACGACGGCACCGGAGACACGACCGAGCACACGAGTTCCCCACCTACATCGTCTGGGACGAGCGAATCGACCGCCACAACCGCTTCGACCGAGACGACGATCACGGAACGACCGTCCTCCTTCACACGAAATACGACAGTCGGAAGCGGTTCGCTTCGCCGGGAACGAGTTTCGAGACGTTCGAAGACTCTGCCCGTTGGCGGTCGTTGGAAGGCGAGATGACGCCGGATTCGAAGACGAAGTACACCGGTTCACAGAGCCTTCGATTGGTCGGTCGGGACGGTCATCACGTCATCATCGAACGCCGGCTGTCCGGGACGATGGATTTCACCGACCGCGACGTATCGGCCATGATCCGAACGACGACGCCCTCGGAAATCGGCTTCTACGTGTATCTGGTGGACACTGACGGAAACAAAGCCGCGTTGGAACTCCGGGATATCTCCTATCGACCCCCAGACATCGGCTGGTTCCGAACCTGCCCCGGCGTCTTCGAAGCCGACGAAAAACTCGACTTGCGCAACATCGACCGAATACTGCTACAGGTCACCAACGGGACGGCGGACGACGTGAAAGCGTGGGTGGACGACGTGCGATTCCATCCGAAACCCGACAAAGGGTACCTCATCCTCAGTTGGGACGACGGCAAGCGGAGCTACTACGAGAACGCCGCGCCGCTCCACGACGAATACGGTTTCCCCGCCGTGCTCACCCACCCACCGCACCTCGCGGGATTGAAACGCGACGCGTTCATGTCGCTCGAAGAGCTGAAAGAACGGGATTCGAAGGGCGACGAAGTGGTCGCACACGGGAGCGTTCAGGACCCATTCGCCCGGATTTCGTCGTCGAAACTCGACGGAATCCTCGAAACACACAAACAGTGGCTCATCGACCACGAGTTTTCGGGTGCGGACTTCATCGTCTATCCCGGAAACAACTTCGACGAGACGGCGCTCGACGTCGTTTCGAACTATCACTATATGGGCGGGATGAACCAGTCGGGGAACGTCAACACGACCGGAGTCCGGGGGTTCGACCCCCTCGTCCTCCCTCGAACCATCGGCGAAAATCTGGAGATTTCGAAGACGGTCGTCGATAACGTCGCAACGTATCGGAACTGCGGCATCCTGAACTTTCACGACTTCGAGAGCAGCAACACGATGTCCATCTCGGACTACAGGGAACTCCTCTCGCACATCGACGGAACCGCTGGCGTCGAGGTCATCACGTTCTCCGACCTCTGGGAATGCGAACGAATACCGCACCGTAAGACTCTCTTTGCCCGTTTCGGAAGGTTTGATTACCCTCTCGATAAAGAGATTCGCGTGTCCCGGGGACGTCTCTTTGCATCACTCAGCTCGATGGTCTTTCTGGTCAACTTCGCTCGTGTGATGTTCGCGCCGTTGCTCGAACCGCTCAAACACGAATTCCTCGTCAGTAACGCCACCGTCGGGCTCATCGCCACGCTCGTCTGGCTCGGGAGCGCGCTCCCCGAATTCCGACGGGATACCTCCTCACCCGAGTCGAGCGCCACCGCGCCGTTCTCGGCGCTGGCATCGTGTTGACCGCCGCCGCCGGATTCACCGCCTTTGCACCCTCCGTTCCGCTCCTCGCGGTCGGCGCGTTCACGATGGGCGTCTCCAGTGCGGTGTACTTCATCGCCGCGAACCCGCTCGTGAGCGAACTGTACCCCGACCGCGTGGGGCGGGCTATCGGCATCCACGGGACGGCGAGCCAACTCGCGGCCGCCATCGCACCCGTCTTCGTCGGCGTGATGCTGACGGTCGTCGGCTGGCGGGGCGTTCTCAAGTTGCTCGCGGCCGTCGCCGCGGCCGTGACCGTCGTCTTCTTCGTGGTCGCGCGCCGAACCGACCTCCCCGACGCGGGTGCCACCGACCGCGAGTTCGTCACCGCGTTCCGTCGCCAGTGGCCCATCATCTTGAGCGGCGTCGCCATCATCGGCGCGACCGGGTTCGTCTGGAACGGGTTGTTCAACTTCTACCCGAGCTATCTCCACCAGACGAAGGGGCTGTCGCCGGAAACCGCCCGCACCCTACTGACGGTCGTCTTCGCGGCGGGCGTCCCCGCGTTCTGGTTCACCGGGCGACTTGCCGACAGGTTGCCACACGTCCCGCTCATGTTGTCCATCCTCGGCGGCTTCATCGTCTGTCTCCTCGGACTGACGGTCGCACAGGGTCTCGCGGCCATCGTCGCCGTCTCGCTCGCCCTCGGCTACGTCATCCACAGCCTGTTCCCCGCGCTCGACACCTACCTCCTCGACTCCCTCCCGGACGAGAACCGAGCCAGCGCCTACGCGATGTACAGCGGCCTCGCCATGATCGGGCAAGCCGGGGGAAGTTCGGTCGTCGGCGCGCTGTTGGACGCCGGATACCTCTTCGATACCGTCTTCCGAACGTTCGCCGTCGGCCTGCTGGCGATTCTGGCGGTGCTGTTCGTCCTGCACCGTGCCAACCGACTTCCGGCCACGGCGGTGACGAGCTAACCCCGCGGTAAATCACACGCGTCTGCCGACTCCACGCCCTTTTTCTTTCCCCTCACCGAAGCCAACGCCAATGGAGTACGTGCAGGAGCAGGTGACGACGCTCCACGACCTGACCGGCCGGATTCCCGACGCTCCGACCGACCGCGGAGCGGTCGTCGTCCCGATGACCGACCGCGAGTTCGAGTCGCGGACGGCTGAACGCGTCCTGTCGGCGCTCGAAACGGTTTCGCCGAACCGCGTCGTCGTTCCGCTCCGCGCACCGCACGATGCGGTCGGGCCGATGTACGACTGGCTTTCGGCCTTCGACGTGCCGCTCTCCGTCCTCTGGTGTTCCAGTCCGCGCGTCGAGGCGCTGCTCGACGATCACGGTCTGACGGGACCGGCGGGCAAAGGCCGGGACGTGTGGCTGGCCCTCGGCGTCGCTGCGGCCGATTCCGAGTTCGTCGTCTGCCACGACGCGGACACGAAAACGTACGATTCGTCCGTCGTGCCGCGACTGCTCGCCCCGCTCGACCGCGACTTCTCGTTCACGAAGGGTTACTACGCCCGCGTCGAGGAGAACCGGTTCTACGGTCGGCTGTTTCGCCTGTTCTACGCGCCGCTGGTTCGAACGTTGCGCCGCGCCGACGACGGACGAATCCTCGACTACCTCGCCGCGTTTCGCTACGCGCTGGCTGGCGAGTTCGGCATGACCGCCGACCTCGCCGCGGGCATGCGCGTCGAACGCGACTGGGGCTTGGAGGTCGGCACCCTCGGCGGCGCGTTCGAACACGCCGGATTCGACGGGAGCGCACAGGTGGACCTCGGCCGCTACGAACACGACCACCGCGGCGTGGCCGGACCGGGCGGCCTCTCCACCATGAGCGAGGGCGTCGGCAGTGCCCTCTTTCGCGTCTGTGAGGCCCACGGCGTCACGCCCGAGTACGAAACGCTCCCCGAGCGCTACCGCGACACCGCGCGCCGGTTCGTCCGGCAGTACGCCGCCGACGCCGAGTTCAACCGCCTCGACTACGATTCGGCGGCCGAGCGGGAACAGGTCGAGACGTACGCCGACGCCGTTCGACCCCCGGACGACCACGACCGCTACGCCGTCCTCCCGGCGTGGGACGACACCGACATCGACCCCGGCGAAGTTCTGGAGGCCGCCCGCCCGATGCTCTCCGAACGCCGCCACTGACGGCGGCGGGATTTCTCATTTTGGACGTGAGATGCCGTGCGGGAGTGGCAAAGCTCGAAGTGAAAAACTGCCCCGGCGCGCGCTGGGACGGACCGGAGGGAACGCCGCCCGGAGGCTCGCGTCGATTTTCGAAGTTTGAGTCAACGATTGAACGGGTGATAAGGGAGGAAAAACGACGAGTATTTTCCACGAGAAACGCCGAGAGAGAGGTTTGAACCCGCCGAGACGTTCCCGCTCGCTCACGTTCGTTCTCTCCGCGGGCGTGCGACTCGCCTGCTCAAATTCCCTGACCGCTTTTTCAACCACAGAGATGGGTCTCGACGTTTGCTCACCTCCGTTCGCAACGTCTCGACTGATCACGTTGTGGTTGAAAAAACGCCGAGAGGGAGATTTGAACCACGCCCGAACGGTCCCGCTCACTCATTCGTTCGCGGGCGTGCGTCCGGTCTACTTCGAACTCCCTCGGCGTTTCTCCCACTCGCGTCGTGGCGAGCACACGCTACGCGGTGCTCGACGATTTGCTCGTGAGAGAAACGCCGAGAGGGAGATTTGAACTACCTGAAGACGCTTCCTCACTCGCTTCGCTCGTGAGACTGCCTCTTCCGTCGTTCAAATCCCTCAACCGCCATCTCCTCACACGCGACCGAGAGACGCGGCTCTCGGTCGGTTACGTTCGGAGAATGACGCCGAGAGGGAGATTTGAACTCCCGTGTCCGTGAGGACAGCAGATTTCGAATCTGCCGCCTTGGCCGGGCTAGGCTATCTCGGCTCACTTTCCAGTACCGCGTTTTCCGGTTTATGGGTTTCGATTTTCGCCACGCAAACCCAGACGACCACCACATTAAAATCGATGGCCGTTGCGTGATATTTCATGGACGTTACAGACGCGAACACCAAGGCAGATTCCGTCCTCGACGCGATAGGAACTGCCGTCATTGCCGACCGCGAATTCCTCGAAACAGTCCTCCTCGGCGTCATGGCGCAAGGCCACGTTCTCCTGGAGGACGTGCCCGGAACCGGAAAGACCCTCACCGCGCGGAGCTTCGCCTCCGCGCTCGGCCTCTCGTTTAGCCGCGTGCAGTTCACCCCTGACCTCCTCCCGGCCGACGTGACGGGGACGCACGTGTTCAACGAACAGGACCGGGAGTTCGAGTTCAACGAAGGCCCCATCTTCGCCAACGTCGTCCTCGCCGACGAAATCAACCGCGCACCGCCGAAGACGCAGGCCGCGCTCCTGGAAGCCATGGAAGAGCGACAGGTGACGGTGGACGGCGACACCCGCGAACTGCCGAAACCGTTCTTCGTCATCGCCACGCAGAACCCCGTCGAACAGGAGGGGACCTTCCCGCTCCCCGAGGCGCAGGTGGACCGCTTCGCCGTGAAGACCAGCCTCGGCTACCCGGAACTCGACGGCGAAATCGAACTCCTCCGGCGGCGTGCGGGCCGCGACAGCCAGAGCCCGTCCGTCGAAACCGTCCTCGACAACCAACTCGTCACCGACCTCCAATCGGTCCCCGAGACGGTCCGCGTCGAGGAAGACCTGCTCGAATACATGGCCGCCATCGCCCGCGGAACGCGCGACGACCGCCGCGTCGAGGTCGGCGTCTCCCCCCGCGGGACCCAGCGCCTCTTCGAGGCGGCCCGCGCCCGCGCCGCCATGCAGGGCCGCGATTTCGTCACCCCCGACGACGTGAAACGCGTCGCCTTCCCCGTGCTGGCCCACCGCGTCGTCCTCACGCCGGACGCGAAGGTGAACAACGCGCGAAAGGACGAAATCGTCGAGTCGGTGCTGGACAGCGTTCCCGTGCCGACAGTCGAGTAGAAAATAGTTTTTCTTCCGTTTCACGCCCGCAACGCCGACGTGAGCGCCAGCACCGCTATCAGCAGGAACACCAGCGCGGTCACGGGCCTGCCGCCGCTTCCGGCCAGATACATGCCGTAGCCGACGACGCCCGCCGTGATGCCGATGACCGCGCTCGACGCGGCGTGCATGACTTCGAGGGTCTGGGTGTCCGCCTCCCGGCCCAACTGCTCGCCGACGTTGATGGCCTGTTCGCCGAAGTCCCACGCGAGGACGGTCGCTATCGCGCCGGGAATCAGAAGTTCGGGGGGTGCGGCGACGAGGCTTCCCGCCAGAATCCCGAGCAGGAGGACGAAACTGCCGATGGTGACGGAGCGACGGCTTCCCCGAACGACGCCCACGGTGACGAACAGCAGGCCGAGGATGCCGCCGAGCGCGCCGACGCCGCCGAGCAGCGCGCTCGCGCCGACCGCGACGGACGCGGCGATGACGGAGAGCAGTTGACTCACCCGCGCTGGCGAGCGGTCGATGGTCCCGTCCCGCATTTCCGTTCCGCTCATCGCGCCCACCGCCTGTTCATCTTCGCCAGCGTTACGCCGAGGGGGTCGTCGGGGTTCCAGTCCACGACCCGAACACCTCCGGCGCGGAGCGACGTGATGCGCTGTGTTCGTTCCGCCCGTGCGAGTCGCTGTCCCATCGTCTCGTCCGTCGTCGGATTCGGACTGATGACGGTTACGGGGTGGCCCATGGCGTCGAGTCGCCGCGCCACCTCCGGAGCGAACCGGTCACAGAGCGGCGAGAGATACACCACCTGCGCGTCGCTCGGCAACCGCCGCCGAAGCCAGCGCAGTTTCACAGTGGAGTAAAACATCTCGTCCGGCGGCCTCTGGGCGAATGCGGCCGCGTGCGAGAGGAGGTTCCGCGCTTCGGCGCGGTGGGTTTCGCCGGTGCCGGGTGCGAGCCACGCCTCCTCCGGGCCGAGCGCCGCGATGCCGACCCTATCCCCGTTGTCGAGTAGGGCGCTGAACACGTCTCCGGCGGCGCGAATCGAGTGCTCGACCGCACTCGGGTCCTCCGTCGCAGCCGTCAGGTACGCTTGTTCCCGAACGTCAACGAGGAGCACGACGGTCGCGGTTCGCTCCTCGCGGAACTCGACGGTCGTCAGTTCGCCCGTTCGGGCCTTGCGCTTCCAGTCGATGCGCGAGAGCGGGTCGCCCGGACGGTAGTCCCGTGTGGCGAAGAATTCGACGCCCGTGCCGCCCTCCCGGGTGGTGACCTGTCCGACGTGTCGAATCGTCTGTTCGCGGAGCGGAACGTCGTCGGCCGTCGATTGGAGTCGGGGTGTGCAGGTGATGGTCGTCTCGTCTTCGAGTTCGAACTCGCGTTCGACCGCGCCGCTGAAGTCTCGGGCGATGGCCTGTGCCGGGCCGAAAACGTGGTCGCCGCGAACCGCTTCGAGGGTGTAACTGAACGTGGCCCGTTTGCCGGGGCGGAGCGCCGTCCCGATTCTGGGCGACCCCGCCGTCACGCGGAGTCCGTCCGGAACGCCGTCCACGATTCTGAGGTCCGGCGCGGTCGTCTCGCCGACGTTCTCGACCGTCACCTCCACGGTCGTTTCGTCTCCGGGTCCGAGCGCCGACTCGGCCACGGTGCGCGTCAACTCGAAGTCGGTCGACGGCGGCGTCGCGGTCCGAGCGTACGCCGCGAAGGCGACGCCGACCACGCCGACGAGGAGCGTGACCGGGCTCTCGGTGAACACGCCGACACCGGCCGCGAGCAGCGCCATGGCGCTCACGCCGTGCCACCGGTTGGTCTCGCGGACGACGTTCATCGTCCCTCCTCCACGTACCGGGCGACGGCACGGGCCGACCGCCGTGCACGGTGTTGGAACGCCGTCTCGCTGCCGAACGACTGGCGAAGCCACTCGCGCCACGACCGCCGCGGTGCGGGTTGCCCGGCGACGAACGCGGCGGCCTCGGGGTCGTTCGTCCACTCCCCCGTCTCGATGCGCGTCCGTGCGCCGTCGTCCGAACAGCCTTCGCGCTGAACGATGGCTTCGACCAGCGCGCTTTCGAGTCGTTCCCTGAGTTCCTTCCGCGACCGGAACCGTCGTTTTCGCGGTCCCGAGTGAACCGACCGAAGTCGCTCGTCGAACTCCTGCCCGGGTATCGGAAGCGTCACGTTCGTCTCTGGGTCGCCGGTGTCGGTCCCGTCGATGTCGGTATGCCGTCGGGACTGGACGACGCGAAGTCCCTGTACGAACGCGAGCAGTCCGACGAACTTCACGAACAGGTCCCGCAGCGGGAAGAGCGTCGCCAACTCGGGCGCGAAGACGACCGTCAGCCCCCATCCGACGGCGAGGACTCCGACCGCCGTAACGACCGACCGAACGTTCATTCGTCGTCCTCCGCGTACGTTCGCTCGATGCGGCGGAGCGCATCGACCGCACGCCGTTCGTGGTCGTCGCTGGCGTCCTGCCCGCCGTACCTGACCTCCTCAAAGACGCTCGTCAGTTCGGTCACGTCGTCACGGGCCATCCCCGCGTCCACGGCGGCCGCGGCGAATTCGCCCGGGGTGCTCGATTCCGGCGAGGAGACGTTCAGATACTCGGTCATCTCGCGCCACGCTCGATACACCTCGTTTTCGACGCTCGATTCGGATTCGATTCGGTCAGCCGCCTCGCCCGCCGCTCGCCCGACGGCCGCGATGTCCTCGTCGCTTTCGTCGAGGGCTTCGACCTCCGGCGTCGTCTCCTCGTCGCCGCTCGAACTCCGAACGAGGAGGGCGACGGCACCGACCAGTGCGACGCCGAGGACGAGGAACATCAGCACCGAGGGCGTCGTCACGTTCGTCGCACCGTTTCCGATGCCGCCCGTACCGCCCTTCGGGAGCGAGAAGTTGGTCCGGTTCCCGCCCATGAGTCCACCCGCTCCTTGGAAGGGTGAGGCGGTGCACGCCGTCAACAGCGCGTGTAGGAGCAGTGTCGGGATGCCGACCGGCCCGATTATTGCGAACGCGCCGAGAAATCCCGCCTTCCGGTAGGCGAGCGCCACGAGTCCCAGAAACACCGCGAAGATGAGCAGGATGACCGGTCCCGTGTTGAGGACGGGATAGCAGGGGAATTCGAGCGGTATCGCCGGGGCTCCCTCACCGGCCATGCTGGGACTCGATCCGTTCGTCTGGCCACTTCCGACGCCACCGGGACCGCCGCCCAAACCGGTCCCCGACCCGCCGTCCGTCACGGCGGAGTTCAGCGTCGCGGCGGCGAACGCGATGGCGAGGGTGCAGAGGAGGGCGATGACGATGACGCGGGCGGTATCTCGTTCCACGGTACCGAGTAGCGGGATTGATAACTTAGGGTTTCTGTCTTCTTTCCGCGACATCGGCGTCCCGGAGGATGACAAGAAATATACAAACCGAAACGAGCGGTCAACTCGATGGATGTCGAGATACACGACGACCGTCTCGCCCGACAGATGGAAGGAGAGGACTTCGTATTGGCCGTCGTCACCGCGACGATGAAGCCAGCGGCTTTGAACGTGACCGTTGAACGCGGGTGTTCGTCGCCGTGTTTGCGGTAGCCGGGCGGGTTCGCTCTCGTGTCTCCGTTGCGTCGCTTGCCGTGCCAGCCGTTGAACGCCTCAGCGAGTTCTTGAAGGACTCGCTGTGCTCAAAAATCTCCGATTTTTGGCATCACGAAAGACTTCGTCTTTCGAACGAACTTGACTGAGAATGCAGGTCAGCATAGCGTTCGAGTTTCTTGAGGTACGCGGTGAGTTCGTCGTGTTCGGGGATGTAGTCGATTTTATCCCAGACGCGACTGCATGTCCACCGTCCGACGTTCCAGAGTTTACTGGCGGCGAACCCGAGCGAATCAAGGTCGTCAGACACCTGTTGCTGGTTCCTGATGGACGCGGTGTAGGCGCGGGTGACGACCTGTTTCGACATATGTAAACTATATAGACAAACCTACTTGAAGGAATGGGTTACGCAGCATGGAATATTCAGTCGTGCCATCGAACGGTGGTTGGTGTAGGGTATTGTCGGATTTATCCCCGCCCTAAAGAGCGGGGCTTTCTCCTTGATTCTCTGTAACCGAATCGAGGAAGCCGTCCCGCCAGCGTTCACCGGGATTCGACCAAATCCGACGAAAAACGCGGCGTAACACAACGGTCAATCGTTATGCCGCGGGCGCTCGTGGCATCGGTATGCGACTCGTGGGGCTGGTCGTCGTGTTACTCGTCTGTGCCGCGCCGGTGGTCGCGATGGTGGCTCCCGGGGGAACCACGGAAATTCGAGCGCGGCCGAAACCCATCCGCCGGACCCGAGTTCCGACGTCATCGGCTGGGAGAACGGCTACTGGTACAACGAGAGCATCGACGTGAACCAGCGCGACGGATTGTCCGACGCGGAGTTGAAGGCGTACGTGGGGCGGGCGATGGCGCGCGTCGAGTTCATTCGGGACGAGGAGTTCACCCGGTCGGTGGACGTCGAGCCGCTGTCGCGGGAGGAGTATCGGAACCTCGTCCGACAGCAGGCGGCACGTTCGAACACGCCGCCACAGCGCGCGTGGGAGAATCAGGTGTGGGAGGGGCTGTTCGTCACCGGCGAGCGCGCCGATGCCGCCCGCCAGCAGACCCGACTCTATCAACAGCGCGTCGCGGGGTTCTACGTCCCGGGAGAGGACCGAATCTACGTCATTTCGCACGGCCAGCGCCGCATCGACAACGCGACGCTGGTGCACGAACTCACCCACGCGATACAGGACCAGCACGTCGACCTGTCGTCGTCGGAACTCGAATCGAAGACGATGGACGGCCGCCGCGCCGCCGACGGCCTGACGGAGGGCGAAGCGATGTACGTCGAGAAGCGATACACGAACCGGTGTGGGAAGTCGTGGCAGTGCGTCGCCAAGCCCGATGTCGGGCCGAAGCGGACGCCGTACGGCGGCGGCCCGCTTCCGTCCTACAACCTCGCCATGCAGGTCGCGCTGATTCAACCCTACTCCGACGGTCCCGCGTACGTCGCCTCGCGGTTCGATTCCGGCGGGTGGAAGGCGGTGACCGAGGAGTATCGAAACCCGCCGGAGTCGTCGAAGGCGGTCATCCACCCCGAGACGCGAACCGACGGTCCCGAACGCCTCCGCCTCGGCGAACAGGCCCGAAACGGCTGGAAGCTGTACGGCAAACGCGGCGTCAACGGGTCACAGACGGTCGGAGAGACCGGCATCTACACCATGTTCTGGTATCAGGGCCGGGCCGAAGGGAACCCCATCATCCGCTGGCGGCAGTTCCAGAACCCCGACGAAGGGAAGTTCGACCTGTTCAACTACTCCAGTACGCCGTCAGACGGCTGGGCGAACGACCGACTCTGGCCGTACCACAAGGGGGACAAACGGGGGTACGTCTGGCGAACCAAATGGGAGACATCCCGTGATGCGACCGAGTTCCGACGAGCGTACCGCGACCTGCTTCGCGGACGGAACGCGACCCGCGTCGGCCCGGACACGTGGCGCATCGAGGACGGGCCGTTCGCCGACGCCTTCCGCATCGACCGCCACGGGCGAACGGTGACCATCGTCAACGGGCCGACGGTCGGCGATTTGGACGACATTCGGCCGAATTCGAAATCGAGCACGAACCGGAAAATGCGCTTCTCGCGGATTCGGTGAGGGGTTACTCCGAGGTGGCGGAGAGCGAGATAGACCCGTTCTCGGTCTCGAACGAGAGGTCGTTCGACCCGTCGCCGAGGACGCCGGTGAACCCCGTCATCGAGAGTTCTTCCGAGGAGAAGTCGAGTCCGCTCGCGTTGAGCGACCCGTTTTTCGTCGTCGCCGAAACCGTCGCGTCGAGGTCGGACGCGAGCGCCGCGTCGATACTGCCGTTCTCGGTTCGAACGTCGGTGTCGCGCGCGATTTCGAGCAATTTCACGTCGATGCTGCCGTTCTCGGTTCGAACGGCAGCGCTGTCTCCGGCGGTGACCACAGTCGCATCGATGCGTCCGTTCGTGCTCCGTAGCTCCCCGACCGGGACGGAGTTCGGGTAGCGAATCGTCAGCGCCACGCTCACGTCGTCCGCGTTCGCGTGCACGCGCAGGCGGAGTTCGTCCGCCGTCTTCGTGTCCGAAAGGGAGACGTCATCGAGCGAGCCAGCCTCTCGGGGGTGAATTTTCATCGTCACATCGACGTCGCTGCCGTCGTGGCGACGAACGTCTATCGACCCATTTTCGTTCTCGACCGCCAGCCGCGTTCCGCTTTGTACCTGAAACGTCCGGTGCTCGGTCTTATTCGTCTGGTCCGCTGTCGAGAGTCGGGAGACGCACCCGGTGAGGGCGGCCGCGAAACCGCTCGCCAGTCCCGCCGTGAGCGTTCGCCGGTTCATAGGTGGGCAACGACTTCAGAAATACTATATTTTGGGGCGATACGAAATTCGAGGGATGCCTCTATTCGTCGCTTACTCGAAGGAAAAATCCGATTAGGCTGTCGCCTCGTCGGTACCGGCGGTCGTCGGGAGCGCATCCGTCTCGTCGGCCGCGGTCAACAGTTCGTGGTAGCGGTTGCGAATCGTGACGGTGCTCACGTCGGAGACGTCGCTCACCTCGTCTTGCGTGAGCTTCTCGTCTTCGAGCAGGGCGGCGGCGTACAGCGCCGCGGCGGCGAGGCCGACGGGCGATTTCCCGCTCGTGATACCCGTCTCTTTCGCCGTCTTGAGCAGGTCGTGGGCGCGGCGCTTGGTCGCGTGGGTGAGGTCGAGTTCGCTCTCGAAGCGCGAGAGGTACTGCTCGGGGTCGGCGGGTTTGACGCCGAGGCCGAGTTCGCGGACGATGTAGCGGTAGGTGCGCTTGAATTCCATGCCGTCGATGCGGCTGACGGTGGTCACCTCGTCCATCGTGCGGGGGACGCCGCTCTGGCGCGCCGCGGCGTACAGCGAGGCGGTTGCGACGCCCTCGATGGAGCGTCCCGGCAGGAGGTCCTCGTCGAGCGCGCGGCGGTAGATGACGCTGGCCGTCTCGCGTACGTTCTTCGGGAGGCCGAGCGCGCTGGCCATGCGGTCGATTTCGCCGAGCGCCTGTTTGAGGTTGCGCTCCTTGCTGTCGCGGGTGCGGAAGCGCTCGTCCCACGTTCGGAGGCGCTGCATCTTCTGGCGCTGGCGCGAACTCAACGACCGTCCGTAGGCGTCCTTGTCCTGCCAGCCGATGTTGCTCGACAGCCCCTTGTCGTGCATCATCTTCGTCGTCGGCATCCCGACGCGGGATTTCGAATCGCGTTCGCTGGCGTCGAAGGCGCGCCACTCGGGGCCGTGGTCGATGCCGTCGGCTTCGACGACGAGGCCGCACTGGCTACAGACGGTTTCGGCGTGTTCCGAGTCGGTGACGAGGGTGCCACCGCATTCGGGACAGCGGTGGTCCGCCCGCTCGTCTTCGTGCTCGTGCTCCGTCGCCCGTTCGTCCTCGTGTTCGTTCGTCCGTGCCCGTCGCTTTCGCGTCCGCGGTTGGTTCGAGTGCGCTGCGGTCCGCTCGTCGGTCTGCTGGATTTTCGTGCTCGTCATGATGGAATGAGTCGGAACTGACCCTCGGGAGAAACCGGTGGCAAGGGCGTCCCACTAACTATAGGTAAGTGCGAAATACATATAAAGCTATCGCTTGAATTGGCAAGCCTTCGGATAGGGTCCCAAGTAAACGTACTAAATTCAGTATTCTATAGTAACAAAAACCGCATCTCATTAAACTGCTCATAAGAATATATACGGGGTCTCATTTGGCAGGATAGAGATGACGCGACAGACGCGACAGACGCGACGGACGTTTCTGGCGACCGCCGGTGCGGTCGGATTTGCAGGCTGTTCCTCGATTGCAGGCAAGGCACCGCTACCGACAGACGAGAACCAGCGGAAGACGCGGCAGGGGGGTGCGTCGAGCGTGCCGGTTCCCCACGATTTCGAAACGCTCGACGAGTGGCAGGCGGTTCCGCGGCAGGGGACGCTCTCGAAAGCCACCGACGACCCGTATCAGGGGTCACAGTGCGCGCGCGTGACCGGCAGCGACGAGACGAAGGAAGGGCACATCGTGCGGTCGCTTTCGGGTGCCGACCTCCGCGGGACCAACCTCTCGGTGGCCGTCAAGGTCACCAGCCACGATTTCGCCAAAATCGCGGTCCAACTGCACGCTCCGGACGGACGCAACGTCCTCCGTCTGAAACGAACCCTCGTCGGACCGAAAGACCGCTGGGTGCGGCTCAACCTCGGCGTCACCGCCGCGACCGGGAGCCCGGACCTCGCTTCCGTGTCGGACCTCCGCATCGTCGGACGGCCGGTGGACACCAACGCGTCCGCTCCCATCGAGTTCCTCGTCGACGACCTTCGGACCGTTTCTCGCCCGAAGACGGGCGCGGTGATGTTCACCTTCGATGACAGCCACACGACCCACTACCGCGCGTTCGAACTGATGCAAAAGTACGACTTCGCGGGCGTCGAAGCCGTCATCCCCGAGAGCATCGGGCACGACGACCGCCTGACCGAGGACCAACTCTCGGAGATGGCCGACGGCGGCTGGGACATCTCCGCACACCCCGACGTGCAGGCCCGCTACTTCCCCGACTACTCCCCCGAAGAGCAGGAGGACCTCCTGAAGGGCACACAGGAGTACCTGCAGTCCCGCGGCTTCGAGGACGGCGCGCGCCACCTCCTCGTCCCGAAAAACGAGGTCGGTCCGAACACCTTCGACCTCGCCCGGAAGTACTACGACACGGTGTTCAGCTTCGGCGCGTCGCCCAACGCCATGCCGTTCGAAAACGAGGACGCCATCGTCTCGCGGGTAAACGGCAAGAACCTCGACGTGACGAAGCGGTACGTGGACAACGCCGCCGAGTACGGGCAACTCGTCGTCCCGCTCTTTCACGAAGTCGGGACGGACGGGGAAATCAGCGAGGCCGACTTCGAATCGCTCCTGCAGTACGTCGAGAAGCAGGACGTGAACGTCATCACCGCCTCCCAACTCATCGACGGCTGACGTCGGTTCGTTCATTTCGTTCAAACGCCGGAACGAGGCGATAGCTGAAACGTTGACCGCCACCGCAGGGTCTTAACGCTTCGCGGTCCAACCTCCACCCATGACCGAGACGGCCACACTCGCGGGCGGATGTTTCTGGTGTCTGGAAGCGGCGTACAAGGAACTCGACGGCGTGCAGTCCGTCACGTCGGGCTACGCCGGTGGGTCGGTCGAGAACCCGACCTACGAAGCGGTCTGCTCCGGCGAGACGGGTCACGCCGAAGTCGTCCAGTTGGAGTACGACCCCGAGACGGTCGGCTACGACGAACTCCTGCAGGTGTTCTTCACCATCCACGACCCGACGACGCTCAACCGGCAAGGCCCCGACGTGGGCACGCAGTATCGCTCCGCGATATTCTACCACGACGACGACCAGAAGGAGGTCGCCGAGGCGTACATCGACGGCCTCGAATCGGAGGGCGCGTTCGAGGACCCCATCGTCACCGACGTCGAACCGCTCTCGGAGTTCTACGAGGCCGAGGGCTATCATCAGGACTACTACGAGAAGAACCCCAACGACGCCTACTGCACGATGAACGCCCAGCCGAAAATCCGCAAAGTGCGCGAGAAGTTCGTCGGGAAGGCGAACCAGTAGGTCGGAATCGTCTTCGTTTCACTGTGTTGAGGGATGCCCCAACTGTTTTGCCGGAGTGGGTTGACGACGTGCCAATGCCCGTTCAACCAGATTACGTGAAGAAGGTGGGTGGAATCCTCTTGGAGCGATACCCGGAAGCGTTCACGGACGATTTCGACCGGAACAAGGAGAGCGTGAGCGTCTTGACGAACGTCGATTCGAAGAGCGTTCGGAACCGCATCGCGGGGTACATCACGAGACGCGGCGGGGAACCGCCGCGAACGGTCGAACGAGAACCGTCGAGCACCGCCGAGTGAGAACCGTCGCGAACGGTCGAGCGAATTTTCGGGGGCGCGTCGTCCGAATCACGAGCCGCTGGCCGTTTCGGTTCCGGTTCCGACGGGCGATTCCCAGAGGGTGACCGAGACGAGTCCGACGAGGACGACCGCGCCCACGGCGGCCACCGTGACCAGCGGCGAGTACGCGTCGGCGACAAGACCGCCGAGGAGGACGAGAGGGAGCCTGATTACCGCGTAGGCCATCGACGCGGCGGAGAGGACTGTCGCCCGGCCGACCGACTCCGAGTGGTCGTTGATGTACTGGTTGACCAGCGGCCGGAGCAGCGTGTTCGATCCGGTTCGTGCGACAAACATCGGGAGGGCGAGGAGGGGCGCGAACACCGGCAGGACGAACGAGACGCAGAGAACCACCGGGACGAACACGGTGGTCGTTCGGAGGCCGACGACCTCCTCTATCGTCCCGGCGTAGTAGCTCACCCCGGCGGAGACGAGCGTGAACCCGGCGTACAGCGGTCCCATGAGTTCGACGGGAAGTCCGAGCGGTCCCGTGGCGATGGGTTGGATGTAACTCTCGACGGCACCGGTCGCGGCGAAAAACAGCGCCACGTAGGTTACGAACGACCGGAGCGGCGGTTTCGAGAGGTGACGGCGGATGACGCGAACCGCGTCGAGCGGCGACAGAACGTCCCTGTCGTCGCCCTCGGCGTACGCCCGGTTTCGCGGGAGGGTCAACAGCACGACCACGCCAGCACCGTTCAGCACGCCGGATGCGAGAAACGGCAGTCGGGGGTCGAGTTCGTACAGCACGCCACCGGCGAGGACCGTGACGACCGTCACCGCTCGGTTGACGGCCATGCCCCGACCGCGAACGCGGGCGAACCGGTCCGTGTCGAGTTCCGCGCGGAGGTGGTCGTAGAGCCACGCGTCGCCGCTCCCGGAGCGGAAGACGAGCGCGAGCGTCCACAGGACGTACAAAAGGGCGAGCGCGAGGAAGGAGCGAGCGACGACGAACCCGAGGATGGAGAGCGTCATGCAGACCGAACTGACGACGAGGCTGTCCCGGCGGCCGATGCGGTCGCCGACGTAGCCCGTCGGAATCTCGCCGAGAACGGTCAGCGTCGAGTAGAGCGCGCTGAGGAGCGCGATTTGCGTGTAATCGAGGTTTCGGTAGAGGAGAAAGAGGGTGAATATCGGCGAGAAGAACCCGAACGAGACGGTCGCTTGGTAGCAGTAGTACTTGTAGATGGCCGACGAGCGCGACATCGAGTCGACGTTCGAACGGTCGATAGTAAACGGTTTCCTGAAATCCGTTCCTGTAGAATATATTTCACTTGATCCATAGCTTCAGGCGGCTGGAGTCCGTTATTCCCGGTATGCGACTGTACGCCGCGATGCGAAACGGGCTGTTCGTCACCGACGGAGCGGGAACGGCCGCGGTTCGGCTGTCGGACCACGACTTGGAGTGTGTCGCCGCGACGGGTGAACGGGTCTTCTGTGGCACGTTCGACGCCGGTCTCTTCCGGAGCGAGGACGGCGGCGAGTCGTTCCAGTCGGTCGGTGAGGAGACCATCCGCGAGTCGGTGATGTCGCTCGCCATCGACCCCACCGACCCGGACACCGTGTGGGTCGGCACGGAACCGAGCGCCGTCTACCGAAGCACGGACGGCGGCGACTCGTGGGAGCGCCGCGAGGGGCTGACGGACCTGCCGTCGGAACCGAACTGGTCGTTCCCGCCCCGTCCGCACACCCATCACGTCCGGTGGATAGAACCCGACCCGTACGACCCGAACCACCTCTACGTTGGTATCGAGGCGGGGGCGCTCGTCCAAACCTACGACGCGGGCGAGACGTGGGAGGACAAGGTACCGACCGCTCGCGTGGACAACCACTCGCTCGCCACCCATCCCGACGCGCCGGGGAAGGTCTGGTCCGCCGCGGGGGACGGCTACGCCGAATCGGAGAACGGCGGCGAGACATGGGAGTACCCGCAGGAGGGACTCGACCGCCGGTACTGCTGGAGCGTCGCGCTCGCGCCGGACGACCCGAATACCGTCCTCCTCTCCAGCGCGACGGGGCCGCGAACCGCCCACAACGTCGATTCTGCGGACTCCATCGTCTCCCGGAAGCGGGACGGCGAACCGTGGGAGCAGTTGGACGGCCTCCCGACCGGCGAGGGCGTCACCCGAGCCGTCTTCGAATCGGGCACCGCCGACGGGGAGTTGTACGCCGTCAACAACCGCGGCCTCTTCCGAACCGAGGACGCCGGGACGACGTGGCGAGAAGTGGTCGCGGAGTGGCCGACCGAATTCGAACGGACGACGGCACGCGGATTGGCGGTCGTGGACGACCGCTGATTACGATACGCAGTTCGTCGCCACCCGCCGGTCGAGGAAGTCGGCGACGAGTTCCATCGAGCGAATCTTCTGCTCGATGTCGTTCGTGCCGTGCCCCTCCTCGCCGAGTTCCTCGTACTCGAAGTCGCCGTCCTCGCCCTCCTCGAATCCGGCTTCGTCCAGCGCATCGCGGAACAGTCTGGCCTGCGAAACCGGCACCCGGTGGTCGTTGACGCCGTGGACCATCAGGAGCGGCGAATCGAGGTTTTCGGTGTACTCGATGGGGCTTCGCTCGCGGTACAGGTCGTGGTTCTCGTCGGGGTCGCCCATGTACTTCTCCATCAGGCCGGTCTGGAAGTGCGGCATCGTGTTCTCGTACATGTCGTGGAGGTCGGTGACGCCGACCCACGCGATGCCCGCGGTGTACAGTTCCGGGTATCGAACCATCTGCCAGTAGGCGCTGTAGCCGCCGTAGGAGCCGCCGTACACGACGATTTCGTCCTCGTCTATCCAGTCCTTGTCGCGGAGCCAACGGACGCCCTCGGCGACGTCCGCCTGTTCGGCACCGCCCCAGTCGCCGATGAGACTGTCCTTGAACTCGCGTCCGCGGCCCGTCGACCCACGATAGTTGATTTCCAGCACGGTGTAGCCCCGGCTCAGGAAGAACTGGGTCCGTCGTTTGAAGTTCCGCTGGTCCTGTACCGGCGGGCCGCCGTGGACTTTCACGACCGCCTTGGACGGGCGTTCGCCGGAATCGTACAACAGGCCGCCGATGTCGGTGCCGTCGTGCGACTCGAACGTGATGTACTCCGCGTCGACGAACGACTCGGGGTCGATGTCGCCGTAAACCGGTTCGAGAAGCGTTTCGGTCTCGCCCGTTTCGAGGTCGTAGACGAGCAGCGCGGGCCGCTGTGTCGGCGTCGTCCCTTCGACGAGCACGCGACCGTCGCCGAGGAATGCGAAGTCGCTGTACAGCGGGAACGACGCGACGCCCGTGGAGAGATCGAGTTCCGTCGCGGTCCCGTCGAAGTCGTACACCAACGGAACGACGGCGGCGTCACGCTTTCGGAGCGCGAGGAAGCCGCTTCCGTCCGGGAGGAACGCGACGCCGTCCTCGACGTACTCGCCGTCGCCGAACCACTCGACGGATTCGGATTCGAAATCGTAGACGCCGCTTCGAGTCTTGTCCGCCGCGTTATCCGAGACGAGCAGTTTCGTTCCGTCCGCCGACCAGTCCTCGAAGTGCGTTTCGCTCCCGTCGATGCCGAGTTCGAGATTCCGGGGGTTCGACCCGTCGGCGTCGGCCACGTACACGTCCATGTTGGTCAAATCGTCCGACTCGTTGGTCATGTAGACCATCCGGTCCCCATCGGGACCGTACGACGCGTGGAAGACACCCAACTCGTACTCCGCGAGTTGCTCGCTCGTTTCCGTCTCGCGGTCGTAGCGGTAGAGGTTCATCTGTCCGTCGGTGCTGCTCACGTAGAGCAGTTTTCCGTCGTCGATATCGGTGAGGATACACTGCCCGGAGTCCTCGACGACCGGCGCGGCGTTCCCGTCGAGGTCTATCTCCCAGATGTCGTGTTGCTCGTCGCCCGCGTCGTCCAGATGGTAGTAGATGCGCTCGCCGTCCGGTGCCCACCCGAACGGCTGGCTCACGTTCCGCGGCACCTCGCCGTCGCTCACCTGCCGCATTTCGCCCGTTTCCACGTCGATAACGTGGAGTTCGTTGCGGCCGGTGCTGTCGTAGTAGACGGCGACCCGTTCGCCGTCGGGTGACGCCGCCGGATGGCTGAACTCCGGAAGGCGTGCGAGGGATTCGAGGGAAAAATTTCCTGTCATCGAATGACAATATACTCGGTCAGAGTATCAACCTTTCCAGAACGGCGCTTCAGTATTATATCTTATATTTTCGGCGCTACAATCGCGGAAGCGGCGACCGTGCTGCAACGAGCGCTCGAACCATCGCACGAAAAAATCAGGTGCCGACGCCATCGAAACGCGGGACGCGGCTACCGAATCGGTGACTCTCGACTGCGGTTATTCGAGGTCGAAGCGGTCGAGCTTCATCACTTTGTCCCACGTGTCAACGAAGTCCTGGACGAACTTCTCCTCGCCGTCGTCCGCTCCGTAGACTTCCGAGACCGCGCGTAGTCGGGAGTTCGATCCGAAGATGAGGTCGAAGCGGGTCGCTTCCCACTCGACGTCACCCGTCTCGCGGTCGCGGAGCTCGAAGACCTGCTCGTCGTCGGAGACCGGCACCCACTCGTGGTCCATGCCGAGCAGGTTCTCGAAGAAGTCGTTGGTCAGCGTCTCCGGTTCGTCGGTGAAGACGCCGAGGTCGCTGTCCTCGTAGTTCGCGCCCAGCGTGCGCATGCCGCCGACCAGCACCGTCATCTCGGGCACGGTCAGGCTCAGTAGCTCGGCCTTGTCTATCAGTTCCTCCTCCACCGGACGGTCGAGGTCGTCCCCGAGGTAGTTGCGGAATCCGTCCGCGTCCGGTTCGAGCACTTCGAAGGAGTCGACGTCGGTCTGCTCCTGCGTGGCGTCCGTCCGGCCCGGTTCGAACGGAATCTCCACATCGTAGCCGGCATCCGCGGCCGCCTCCTCGACGGCCGCGTTACCCCCCAGCACTATCAGGTCGGCGAGCGACACCCTCGTGTCGTCGGAGCGCGAACTGTTGAAGTCCTCCTGAATTCCCTCCAAGGTCGTCAGCACGCTCTCCAACTCGTCCGGCTCGTTGACCTCCCAGCTCTTCTGCGGTTCGAGACCGATGCGGGCCCCGTTCGCGCCGCCGCGCTTGTCGCTGTGGCGGAACGTCGACGCGGACGCCCAGGCGGTCTTGACCAGCTGAGTGACGGAGAGATCGGAGTCGAGAATCTCTTGCTTGAGTTCGGCGATTTCGTCCTCCCCTATCAGGTCGTAGTCGGCGTCGGGAACGGGGTCCTGCCAGACCATCGTCTCGTCCGGAACCTCGGGACCGAGGAACCGCTCCGGCGGGCCCATGTCGCGGTGGATGAGTTTGTACCACGCCTTTGCGAAGGACTCCTGGAACTCGTCCGGGTTGTTCTGGAAGCGCTCCAGAACATCCCGGTAGTCCGGGTCCTTCTTGAGCGCGATGTCGGTCGTGAGCATCATCGGGTCGACCGACTCGTCGGGCTTGTGGGCGTCCGGCACGGTATCCTGTGCCTCCTCATCGACCGGCCGCCACTGCCACGCGCCGCCGGGACCCTTGTGGGCCTCCCACTCGTAGTCGAGCAGGTTGTTGATGTAGCCCATGTCCCACTTGGTCGGGGCGCTGGTCCACGGTCCCTCGATGCCGCTGGTGATGGTGTCGGGACCCTTGCCCTCACCGAACTCGTTCTCCCAGCCGAGGCCCTGCTCCTCGATGGGTGCGGCCTCGGGTTCGGGACCGAGGTTGTCGCCGGAGTCGGCACCGTGAACCTTCCCGAAGGTGTGCCCGCCAGCGATGAGCGCGACCGTCTCCTCGTCGTTCATCGCCATGTGGCTGAAGGTGTCGCGGATGTTCGTCGCCGACCCTTCGAGGTCCGGTTCGCCGTTCGGACCCTCCGGGTTCACGTAGATGAGGCCCATCACGGTGTTCCCGAGCGGGTTCTCGAGGTGACCTTCCTCGTCGAATCGGTCGGAGGACGTCTTCTCCCACTCGGTTTCGGGACCCCAGTTGACCGCATCGTCGGGCTCGTAGTCGTCCTCTCGGCCGCCGGCGAAGCCGAAGGTCTCGAAGCCCATCGATTCGAGGGCGACGTTCCCGGCGAGGACGATCAGGTCGCCCCACGAGAGCTTGCGGCCGTACTTCTGTTTGACCGGCCAGAGAAGACGGCGAGCCTTGTCGAGGTTGACGTTGTCCGGCCAGCTGTTGATCGGCGGAAGGCGCTGCCGTCCGCCGGACGCGCCGCCGCGGCCGTCCTTGGTGCGGTACGTCCCGGCGCTGTGCCACGCCATCCGAATGAACAGCGGCCCGTAGTGCCCGTAGTCGGCAGGCCACCAGTCCTGCGAGGACGTCATCACTTCTTCGATATCTGCCTTCACGGCGTCGAGGTCGAGCGACTCGAACGCCTCGGCGTAATCGAACTCCTCGTCCATCGGGCCGACGTCCCGTGCGTTCTGGTCGAGGAGCTCTACCTTCAGGTGCTCCGGCCACCAGTCGTGGTCGTCACCGAGCGTCATCGGGAGACCTCCTGCGTCTCCTCGCGGTCGAACGCCTCGACGTTCTCCTGCTCGTAATCGGGTTCTGCCATGCCGTGTTTGGGTGTATCCTCGGACATTAACAGGATCTCCTGTACGTAGAATATAAGAGGTATTGTTTATAAATTTGCCGCTTATGTTTCCTATTCTCTGTCTTCACTTCTAAATATGGTCGCACTAGTTCTCTAACCGAGAATAATTTTTCTCGATTTAGAAAATACGTTCGGAGAAACCACGATACGATGCCATCGAACGGACGGCTTTTCGATGGGTCGTTCGAACGAGCGTTCGTTTCCTGTCTTCTATAATTTTTCCGCCGTATATCGTGGCAGACGCCACGCGATACATCACTTTGGTTGTCGGATGCTAACATACGTTTGGGGCGGTGGAGATGGGGACGAAAACACACCAAATGAGCGAGGACGGAACGATAGACGAGCGGTTCCGGGGGCGAATTTCACGCCCCGGTGATGCGAGATACGAGGAGGACCGAATCGTCTGGAACGGAATGCGGGACGCACACCCCGACATCATCGCGCGGTGTTCCGGCGTCGGAGACGTAAAGGAGGCCGTCGAGTTCGCCCGCGAGGCTGACATCCCGGTCGCGGTACGCGGTGGCGGGCACAACGTCGCCGGAACCGCCGTCCGCGACGGTGGCCTCGTCATCGACCTCTCGGAGATGCGGTCCGTCACGGTGGACCCCGAATCCCGCCGCGTCAGGGCACAGGGCGGCGCGACGTGGGCCGACGTGGATTGGGAGACGCAGGCCTTCGGACTCGTCGCGCCGGGCGGCGTCGTCTCGGAGACGGGAATCGCCGGACTCACGCTCGGCGGCGGATACGGATGGACGCGACGGAAGTTGGGACTCACCTGTGATTCCCTCGTTTCGGCCGACGTGATAACCGGCGAGGGGGAGTTCGTCCACGCGAGCGAGGACGAGCACGAAGACCTCCTTTGGGCGCTCCGCGGCGGCGGGGGCGGCGTCGGCGTCGTCACGTCCTTCGAGTACGAGTGTCTCCGACTCGGCCCGGAGGTGTTCTTCCTCGGCGCGCTCTACCCGCTCGACGACGGCGAGGCGGTGCTCTCGGCGTGGCGCGAGTTCATGACCGACGCGCCGGACGAGATAACGGTCGATGCGCTCATCTGGAGCGTTCCGCCGGACCCGATGTTTCCGGAGGAACTTCACGGCACGCCGTTCATCGGCGTGGTCGGGATGTACGCCGGACCGCCGGAGAAGGGGCCAGAGGCGATGCAGCCCCTCCGGGAAATCGGAACGCCGCTCCTCGACTTGAGCGGACCGATGCCCTACCTGCAGGTACAGTCGATGCTCGACGCGGCGTTCCCGGACGGCGACCGCTACTACTGGAAATCGCACTACCTCGCCGCGTTCGGCGGCGACGAAACCGAGACGATTCTCGACTTCGCGCGGCGGCGACCGTCGCCACGGACCCTCGTCCCGATTCGGTCGCTCGGAGGGGAGATAGCCCGCGTCGGAAGCGACGAAACCGCCTTCGGCGACCGGAGCGCCGCGGCGTTGCTCAGCATCACGGTTGCGTTCGTCTACAGCATCGCGGCGTTTCTGTTCCTCCCAG
>NZ_MEIH01000390.1:0-2079 GCF_001723155.1 Haladaptatus sp. W1 | reverse complement strand
CGAATTCTGGAGACGTTCGGCGTGAGAGATCGGTTCGATTCCATCACGACGTCCGAGATGGTCGGACGAACCAAACCCGACCCGCGGATGTTCGAGACGGCCCTCCGAGCGGCGGACGTGCCGCCGAGCGACGCGGCAATGATAGGAGACCGCTACGAGCACGACGTCGCCGGTGCATCCGCGGTGGGAATGACGGCCATCGGGTACGGTGCCGAGGAGGGGCCCGAGACGGACTACGCCATCGACGACCTTCGAGAAGTGCTCTCGATAGTCGGCGTAGAAGACGAGGGGACGAGCGAAAACTGAGTCGGTCGCGCCGAACTACTCGGCGTCGTACCGGGTCAGGTGTTCGACTTCGCTCGGGTCGAGGTCGGAAAAGGCGTCCCTGGCGATGACGCGCTTGTGCACCTCGTCTGCGCCGTCCACGATGCGGAACTGCCGGACGTTCTCGTAGAAATCCGCGAGCGGCAGGTCCTTGCCGATACCGTTCCCGCCGCAAATCTGGATGGCCGCGTCGATGGCGTCTTGTACGACGTTCGCGGCGTACACCTTGCTCATCGCCTCGACTTGCTGTGTGGCGATGAGCCTGGTCTGTAGAAACTCAAGGATTGGTCGGTCGATGGGTGCTGGACTGCTCCCATCACCAGTTGGTGGTACCATTGCTATCCAGACACTTGTTCGTGGTCGGCGGTACCCGCACGTTGCTGGCGTGCTCGTTCATAGCGTGTTCTCTCTTCGCGAGCAGTCATCCAGTCGCCGAGATCACTGTACACGTCATCAATCGACATGTCGACACTCGTCTCGACAACGGCGAGTGCATCAACGTCTGCCGGGGTCGCGGCAGCATACTCGTCTTCGTAACTTTTGATCGTTGTCGTCAACGTACGCACGCGCTGTTGAAGCTCCTCAAGCGAATGACGTGCCGCGAGCTGATTGATGCGTCGCCACTCGAAATAGGCGTCATTGCGCTCGTAGGTGGCTGGATGCCCGTCGTGTTGGGTGACGATCCCGAGATCTGCGAACCACTGGAGGTATTTCCGGGCAGTCTTTGGGTCACAGTCAGTCCGATTTGCGATTGCACTCGCCGCTACTGGCTCGCGTATCTGGAGGATCGTTCCATAGATTTGTTGTTCGACGTCGTCGCCGCTGAACGCGTCCTCGAAGGGAGGTGGTCCGTCGGTGGGTGAATTAGCCATACTGATTGTTCGAGCTGGCAGGATATAGTTCTTACCTTGAGGAACTATTTCCCTTCTACTCGAGATTGCAATTTTTCACGGGTGTGCCAGAGCGGTACTCCGAACACTAGCTCTTGGTGGTGAGAGACCGGTCATTTCGCATGCCACTCAATCCTTATTCACGCCTCAGTCGATTCCCCTCTCGAGACGTACTATTTGCATTCTAACTATGACTTTTTCTTGATAAAATGAGGATAAGAGATCGCAATCTCATGCTGCTCACGAGATGGGTGCCTCTCGATTCACTCTCTCGTAACATCCGTTGATCGACCAACAGTAGATACGCGTCCTCTTCTCAAAATATCCGAATTCTGAAAAATACGTCTGAGAGAAAACAGCGGTCACTATCACATCAGTACCATCCGCCGTGTGACTGCTCATTGTTCTTCTGTACTGTCGCACGCCATTCCATTTTCAGCGTCCAGAGTGCTCGGCTCACCTCTTCTAGATTACTGATAATTCGGCATTTACTCTGATTGCTTGTTTCCCTTTCTTTTCCCTGGTCGCGCATGTCCGTTCGTTCTTCGTACCCCCCTCTTTCTTTGGACGATTTTGGAGGTACGCAAAGCCTTGATACTAGTGGAGAAGTCATACAAACTGGATTAAGCTGTTCTAAGGGCGTAAAATCGTGTTTGCAAATTAAAATCGAACCGCAAAATGATAAATGTAGCGTTTGAGAGTCTCTACGTGCCAAAATCAGCACATCGGGTCTGAAGGATATTCATGTTCGATATGCTATATGAAATGTATCACGGATTCTATATGAAAAATACAGGGTCAAAACCGCTGAAACCGTTATCATATCGAGGTAGAGCCGCTAAATCGTGTTTGCAAAAACTGGGTT
>NZ_MEIH01000389.1:0-3173 GCF_001723155.1 Haladaptatus sp. W1 | reverse complement strand
CTTTCTTGGTTTCTTTTTATGTCAATACTGCCGCTCGGGTTTTTCTCATTTAGATAGCACCCTCGACGGAAAACTGCGTATTCCTAGAGACCGAGTGCATCGAGCTGTTCTTGATAATGATTGCGGATGGTCACTTCGGTGACCTGTGTCACCGTAGCAACCGCACGCTGTGTTTCTTTCTCACCACACAGGAGTGACGCGGCGTAAATCGCTGCAGCGGCACAACTAGTGGGTGATTTTCCTGAAAGCAGGCCCTTTGATGACACGGTGTCGAGAATTTCGTTCGTTTTCGCTTCGACAGCGTCGCTACTCCCAAGTTCTGAACAGAATCGAGGAATATACTGTTTCGGGTCGACCGGTTGTATCTCGAGACCGAGTTCCCGTCCAATATACGTGTATGAGCGGCTTATTTCTCTTCGTTCAACACGCGACACATCTGCAATCTCCTCAAGACTCCGCGGAATATTCTCATTGCGACACGCCGCATACAAACAACAGGTTGCGATCCCTTCGATCGAGCGACCTCGAATCAGATCTTCATCGAGTGCGCGACGGTACAGGACACAGGCGACTTCGCGAACCGATCGTGGCACACCGAGTGCACTTGCCATCCGATCTATCTCGGAGAGTGCAAATTTGAGGTTACGTTCGCTGGCATCTTTCGTTCGGATACGTCCTTGCCATTTGCGCAGTCGGTGCATTTGGCTGCGTTTGTCAGCGGACAACGCGTTACCGGCGGCGTCCATATCTTTCCAATCGATATTCGTTGTGAGGCCCTTATCATGCATTGTCTCAGTTATCGGTGCACCAACCCGGGACTTCTGTTGGCGCTCCTGGTGATTGAAGGCTCGCCACTCTGGTCCAGGGTCAACCGCCTCTTCCTCAACAATTAACCCACAGGCTTCACAGACGGTTTCGCTTCCGTCTGCGCTTGTGAGCAGGGTTTCTGAGTCGCACTCAGGACAGCCCTGGACGCCCTCGTAGTCATCTGCATTGTGCTCGGTCTCATCGCGTTCTCTCCGACGGGAAGGGCGTATCATTGGTTAGCCACAATATATATGATTTCAAAAGTGGTTAAGCCCTCTGTCCGAGATCCCAGCGATACCCACGAAGCGGTGTTGATCCCGCTTTTGCGCACGCTCAGGACTGGATGGTCACAAGGCCGTCACAGTCACAGTCGTAGACTCGGCATCATCTTCGTCGTTCTGGTCGGCCTCCGAGGAGATAGCATTCAGCGTGCCGTTGTTGGTCACGTTTTCACTCGTGGTCATGTGCGTGTCGACGGCGTCACGGTGGACGTAATACAGGCACGTGCAAGCCAGTAGCTCCGCCGATCATATCGCCGATAGAGATAACGTATCGGTGGTCTACGGGACTCTCGGAGCTCTCAGTGGTGACGTCGACGAGTCAGGGAGTACCAATGTCGAAGGCGTCGGGATCAAGAGATTCGTACAGTGGACTGAGTTCTTGCTGATCGCAGTTCTGCTTGGGCTACTGTTTCGACAACAGCAGTGCTCGGTTCTGTTGAGGGCCACTCGTACTGATTGTGGATTGTGTTGGAGGGCGCCTCATCGTTAGAATTCGGCGAATCCTTATCACTCATGTGGGAACACTGTGAGAGTGACCAGCTAAACAGATTAGTGTCACTCACTTCTTCAAACGTCTAGAAACTCTAAAAACGTCTCTGATTTATAGATATTCATGCTCTATGGAATAGGTATGGGACACGCCAAAATGATGCAGTGTATTGACTGCTCATGGAGTGCGAATTCATCGACTGATTCCTGCCAACAAGTAGATCAACTTGCGATTGAACATCATTGTGCGACGGCTCATTCAATCGTGAATGGTCAGAATCCCAATTATGAGTGCCAAATGAATGACTAAGTTGTTTAGGTACGCTAGAACAAAATTCACGGCTCGAAGAACGTAAAATACTCGGGTGGGCAGATATGATTATCTGAATGTGCATTTCATATAGAGATTCTAAACGGAATCATTGCCATAAATAACCCACTGCCGCTTATACACCAAATATTCAATCGACGTTGCTCACAGTACGACGGCATTCATACTCCTACATTTTGCATTAAGCAAGTGTGGACACACACGAGCCTGAGTGATTGTGAAGTGGGCTGGGCTCGTTCAGGAGACGGGCTTCTGTAGATCAGCATACGGACTGTCACTGACAGCGACCGATGAGAGTCTCTCTGCGAGAACGATGACCGCATCATCGGCTGTGTTGGCCCTTATCGACATGAATCTCTTCTCGTGCTCACTACGGGGAATGGATTATGTGTGTCATCCGGAGGTGTTGCCCCACAGACGTATCCGTCAGGGAGACCGAGTATATAAATACGAAATCATACGTACCCACTGTGTGTTTGTGCCCCACTCATAAAGGGGCCGCTTGAGCCGGATTCACCGGCCGTGCAGGGTCACTCCCTCGTTCCCTTCGCGTGGTCGGCACGCGGAACGCATTCTAGTAGATATGTCCCGCAATACCAGTCACACCACCATGAGAAACCCGACCACTTCCACGTCACTCGATATGAGCCTCGACATGCTGAGTTCTCCACACCGCCGCCGCATCCTGTTGGCAGTGTTAGACGACAATCCACGCGATGAAGATGAATTCACGTCAGACGCTACGGACGACGAGCTCACAGCACTGAAAACGCAGCTCCACCACGTCCATCTTCCGAAATTGGCCGACAAAGGCTATATCGAGTGGAACCCAGACACGGAGACGATCCGTCGAGGGCCGAACTTCGATGAGATTGCCCCACTGCTCACCTTGATGAGTAACCATGCAGATGAGTTACCCGACGATTGGCCGTAATTCTCGAACATTTTGGCCTTGTTGAAATCCTCAAACGTTGATATGCTTCTGTGAGCGTGCTGCATAGAGGGAGCGAGTCGGTAGTATGTGTCAGCGATGATTCTTGAGACCCTTATCCATCAGCACATCCAATTCACCGTACGGATGACCAACACCGAACGCGACTACCACGGTTACACCCCGATGGACTACGATGCGGACAGCGAGGCAGACGAGGTGTACCAGATGTGTCTGTCGTCTCTTCTCGCGCACGCGCCCATCGAGCCTGACGACGTGGTACTCGACATCGGTACGGGTACCGGCATCGTCGCTCTCGAACTTGCGTCGAGGT
>NZ_MEIH01000388.1:0-33868 GCF_001723155.1 Haladaptatus sp. W1 | reverse complement strand
GGGTCGCTGTTCGTCCTCGTCAACTACGTCGGCGCGAAGGAGACGGGGCGACTGCAGAACATCATCGTCGTGACGCTCGTTGGGATTCTGACGGTGTTCTCCGTCGTGGGCGCGTTCCACGCCGACCTCTCGACGCTTCGACCGTTCGCGCCCAACGGCATCACGCCGCTGTTGCCGACGACGGGACTCATCTTCGTCTCGTACCTCGGCTTCGTCCAAATCACGTCCGTCGGGGAGGAGATTCAGAACCCCGGAAGAACCTTCCCGCGCCGTCATCGGGAGCGTCGTCATCGTGACGATCATCTACGCGCTGGTGTTGCTGGTCCTCCTCTCGGTGGTCGAACTCGACGTCGTGGCGAACAACGACACCGCGGTGGTCGAAGTGGCGAGCATGCTGATGGGTCCGGCCGGGGCGGTCGCCCTCACGTTCGGCGGCCTACTCGCAACGGCCTCCAGCGCGAACGCCTCGATTCTCGCGTCCTCGCGCATCAACTTCGCCATGGGCCGGGACAAACTGGTGAGCAACTGGCTCAACGACATCCACGACCGGTTCACCACCCCGTACCGCTCCATCGGCGTCACGGGCGGCCTCATCCTCCTGTTCGTCGTCATCGGCGACGTGGAGGTGCTCGCCACGGCCGGGAGCGTCCTCCACCTCGTCATCTACGGCCTGCTCAACGTCGCGCTCATCGTGATGCGGGAGGCCGACACGGATGGTTACCATCCCGACTATCGCGTGCCGCTGTACCCGTACACGCCGATTCTGGGGGCCCTCACCTCGTTCAGCCTCATCGGCTTCATGGCGTCCGCCGACATCGTCGCGCCGTTGCTCGCCGTCGCCTTCGTCGTCGGCGCGGTCGGGTGGTACTTCCTCTACGCTCGCGGAAAGACGGAAAAACAGGGCGTCCTCACGGATTACGTCCTCAGTCAACCGGAGGCGATGCCCGAATCGGCCGTCTCCGCCGTGTCGTCGGTGAAACCGGACGGCGGCGACTACCGCGTGATGGTGCCGTTGGCCAACCCCGAACACGAGACGGACCTCATCTCGCTCGCCAGTGCCGTGGCGAGCCAGCGCGACGGAACGGTCGTCGCGACGCACATCGTGCAGGTGCCTGACCAGACGCCGCTCGCCAGCGGCGCGGCGCACGTCGAGGAGCTCGACGCCGAATCGGCCGAACTCCTCGAACGAGCGCGCGCGGATGCCGAGACGTTCGGCGTCCCCGTCGAAACGCACACCATCCTCTCGCACCGCTCCTTCGAGGAGATTTTCGACGCGGCCCGAACCCACGCCGCGGACCTCGTGGTCATGGGGTGGGGCGAGGACAGCCACGGCTCCCCCGGCCGGGCCGAGAGCGCCATCGACGAACTGACGAACGGGCTTCCGTGCGACGTGGTGGTTCTCCGAGATAGGGGATTCGACCCCGGTCGCGTGCTCGTTCCCACCGCTGGTGGGCCGGACTCCGAGCTCAGCGCGGCCATCGCACAGATGCTGCAGGCGGAGTACGACTCCGAACTCTCGCTCCTCCACGTCACCGACGAGTCGCGTGACGCGGGCGAAGAGTTCCTCGCCGACTGGGCCACGGAACACGGCATCGAGGACGCGAATCTCGTCGTGGTGGACGACGAGGACGTCGAAGCGGCCATCGAACGGGCGGCGGGCGACTGCTCGCTGCTAGTCATCGGCGCGACCGAGGAAGGCCTCCTTTCCCGTCTCGTCCGGGGGTCGCTCGCGCTCGACATCGTGGACGACGTGGACTGTTCCGTCCTGCTCGCGGAAAAGCAGCGAAAACGGTCGATTCGAGAGCGGCTCATCGGGTAATCCTCCCGAATTCGACGTTGGTTTCTCGGACTCCCTACGACCGCCAGTACGCGCTCGTCAGCAGGACGAACACCGGGAAGATTTCGAGTCGTCCGACCCACATCAGGACGACCATGAGGAGTTTCGCGCTGTTCGAGAAGGGGAGATAGTTGTTCATCGGGCCGACGAGTTGGAATCCCGGCCCCACGTTCCCGAGCGTCGAAGCGATGGCGCTCATGGCTTCGAGCGTGTTGATGTTCGGGCCGGTCCGCTCGATGTCGAGGAAGAGAAGGAGCGTGGCGACGAGGAAGATGACCACGTAGAGCAGCGTGAACGCGTAGATACCGCGAACCGCGCGCTCGTCGAGCGCGCGGCCGCCGAGTCGAACCGGACGAACCGCTTCGGGGTGGACGTTCGTGAACAGTTCCCGGCGGAAGGATTTCAGGATGACGAGCCAGCGCACGATTTTGATGGCACCGCCGGTCGAACCCGCACAGCCGCCGATGAGCATCGCGCCCAGCATGAGGTATTGGGCGGAGCTGTTCCACGTGTTGAAGTCCATGCTGGCGTACCCCGTCGTCGTGACGATGGAGACGAGTTGGAAGGTGGCGTGACGAATCGACGATTCGATGTTCCCGGCGACGGCCGGGCCGTTCGGAACGAACACCAACCCTTGATGGGTGTACAGCAGGACGGACAAAATCGCGGAGAAGACGGCCAAGATGCCGATGTAAAAGCGGAACTCGACGTCCTCGAACAGTCGTCGCGGATTCCCGTTCAGGACGTGCCAGAACAACGCGAAGTTCGTCCCCGCCGCTATCATGAACGGAACGATGACCCACTGAACGACCGCCGAGAACGCCTCGACGCTCCGCGCCTCGGGGGAGAATCCGCCGGTCGCCATCGTCGTGAAGCCGTGCGCGACGGCGTTGTAGAACGTCATCTGCGGCGCGAGCGGCGTCCCGAGCACGTTCCCCAGAACGTGGAGGCCGAACAGCAGGAGGATTTCGAGCGCGGTGATGCCGAGGTACGCCTTCCAGAGCGCCCGCGCCGTCTCCGCGATTCGCGGGGTGAGTTTCTGGATGCCGGGGCCGGGCGCTTCCGCGTCCATCAACTGCGCACCACCGACCGACAGTTCCGGCAGAATCGCCACCGCGAGGACGACGATTCCCATCCCACCGAGCCACTGGGTCAACTGCCGCCACATCAACAGCGCTCGCGAGTGCGTCTCGAAGGAGATGTCACCCATCACGGTCGCGCCGGTCGTCGTGAACCCGCTCATGCTCTCGAACAGCGCGTTGACGGGGTGCGCGAGCGTGGACGGCCCCGACTGGACGGCGAGGTAGGGATAGCCGCTCAGCAACGAGACGTCGTTTCCGGCGATGACGTAGGGGAGGCCGCCGACGATGGACACCGCGAACCACGTCAGCGCGACCATCAGGAACCCCTCGCGCGCACCCATCTCGGGGTCGGGTTCGACGCGTTCGAGCGACCACCCGACGACGACGGCGACGACCATCGTCGTGACGAACGTGCTGATACCCTCCCGGTAGTAGAGTCCGACGAGCAGCGGGAACACCAGCGGGACGGAGAGCCACTTGACGACCGTTCCGACGAGGCTCACGCTCGCCCGCCAATCGACGCGGAGGGTCATAGTGCGCCACTCACTTCCGAAACCACGTTTCGATGGGCGAACACCACGATGTGGTCACCCTGTTTCACGATCGTGTCGCCGCGCGGAACGATGAATTCGCCGTTGCGGGTAATCGCACCGATAACCACGCCGTCGGGGAGATTAGCGACGCCCTCGCTGATCGGTCTATCGACGAGCACGCTGTTGGCGTCGATTTCGATTTCGAGCACTTCAGCGCGGTCGTTCTCGATGAGCGCGATGTTCTCGGCGCGTTCCTCGCGGGTGAACCGCGTTATCTCTTCGGCCGTGACCTCGCGCGGATTGATCACCACGTCGATGCCAACCGTCTCGAACAGCGAGACGTACTCCGTGTTCTCGACGATGGCGATGGCTCGTTCGGCACCGAGTTGGCGAACCAGCAGGGAGACGAGGAGGTTCTTTTCGTCGTTTTCCAGCGCCGCGACGACGACATCGGCCTCATCGACGTGCTCGCGCATCAGGAAGTCCGTGTCCGTGGCGTCGCTCGCCATGACGACGGTTCCCGGCAGCGCTTCGGCCAGCGACCGGGCGCGGGTGGAGTTCTGTTCGATGAGTCTGGGCTTGAGGTTACGATTTTCGAGCAGTCGAGCGGTGTGAAAGCCGATTTCGCTGCCGCCGATTACCACGACGTCCTTCTCCGTGCTCGGCGTCTCGTCGGGAGCGACTTCCTTGGCGAACTGCTGGACGCTCTCGGGACTGCCGATAACGACGACCTTATCGTCGGCCTGAATGACCGTTTCTCCGCGCGGGATATCGACGTCCCTGTCGCGGATGACGGCGGCGAACGTGAGCGAATCGAAGCGGTCGGCCTGCCGAATCGTCTGTTCCGCCAGCGGACTGTCCCCTCGCACTTCGAACTCCGCCATCTGGACCTTCCCACCCGCGAAGGGGTCCACGTCGCGCGCCGCGGGGAGGCCGATGACGCGAACGATGTCCGTCGCCGTGAGCAGGTTCGTACACACCAGGAAATCCACGCCGAACGCGCCGGGGTCAGCGTTTTCCCACGTCTGGAGGTAATCGACCTTCTTCACTCGCGCGATGGTAAACGGGTCGTCTACGGTCTTCGCCGTCCCGCACACGACGAGGTTCGTCTCGTCGTCGTCAGTGCTGGCGATAACCATGTCGGCGCGTTCGATGCCCGCGTCACGCAACGTGTCGAGCGAGGTTCCGTCCCCCTGTATCGGAAGCACGTCGAGCGAGTACGTGAGCGATTCCACTCGTTCACCGTCCCGGTCCACGACCACGACTTCGTGCGTATCGGAGAGGCTGGCCGCGATGGACGAGCCGACTTCACCCGCGCCGACGATGACGATTCGCATGAGTTCGTTCGTTCCTCGCGTTCCTCTCCACCGAGAAGCTATCGTTCTTCGTCGCACGGTTCGATGCGAAACGAGAATAGCAAAAACAGCCAGTAAACGGCTCGTGTCGGGAGATATCCCGAAGTACCTCCGTCAGAAGGGGAGCGCTACCCGTTCGTCGGCGCGTGGTAGGCCGATGCTGAATCCGTCGGTGTCAATAATATAATCAATAACAACTACAAGACTCGTCGTCGATAGCGTCGGTCACGTTCTCGACCGCGGTGAAACGGTCGGGACACTGATGAACGATGTCCCTCGATACGCCCCGCCATCGACCGACCGATCGATGCGATTCGCTCCTCTCCGTGCTCGGCGGTGCCGACTCGCTCGCGGTCGTCTGTCACGACAACCCGGACCCGGACAGCATCAGCAGCGCGCTCGCACTCGCTGCCATCGCCGAGTCCGCGAACGTCACCGAAACCGACCTCTACTACGGCGGCGAGATAACACACCAGCAAAACCGGGCGATGGTCAACCTGCTGGACGTGGAGTTACACCCGTTCGCCGAGGAGTGTCTCGATTCGACGGATATCGTCGGATTCGTGGATCACGCGATTCCGGGACAGAACAACCGCGTCCCCGCGGAATACGTCCCCGATATCGTCATCGACCACCATCCGAACGAGAACGTCGAAGGCGTGCACGTGGACCACCGGGAAGACGTCGGTGCGACGGCCTCCATGCTGACGGAGTATCTGGTGGAACTCGACGTCGAACTCGACACTCGACTGGCGACCGCCCTGCTGTTCGGAATCCGGCGTGAAACGCTCGAATTCACGCGGGATGCGACCGAGGCGGAGTACACGAACGCCCGGCACCTCCACCCGCACGCGGACGTGGACCTCCTCCGTCGGCTCTCGGACTCGCTGTTCACTCACGAGACGCTCGACTCCATCGCCGACACGATTCAAAATCGCGTCGTTCGAGGCTCGCACCTCGTCTCGCATGCGGGCCGAACCACCGAGCGGGACACGCTCCCGCAAGCGGCCGACTACCTGCTCAACCTCGAAGGGGTTTCGACCACCCTCGTCTTCGGCATCATCGACGACACGGTGCACCTGAGCGCGCGGACCCGTAACCCTCGGATTCACGCTGGCGACCTTCTGGTGGGTGCCTTCGACGACATGGGTAGCGTCGGCGGCCACCGAGCGATGGCGGGCGGGGCGATTTCTCTCGGCCTGTTCGGCGCGCTCGACGACCGCGACGACGCGCTCGTCGAACTCGTGAGCAAGGTGCTGACCGAACGGTTCTTCGAGCAGATAGCCGGAAATCCGTAACGACGAAAAATCGACGGTTGCCTATCTCAGCCAGCGCGAGAGGCGAGAGGTGATACCGAGGTTGCGCTTCGCCATGATGATGGTGCTCTTCGAGCGCCATCCGACCTGTTCGGGGAGCGCGCCGAAGACGAACTGCTGGAGCAGTCCCTCGCGGGTCGCGCCGATGATGGTCAGGTCGTGCTCGCCGGTCCGTTCGACGATGGTGTCGATAACGTCGTCGCCGGTCAGCAGTTCGGTCGTGACAGTCGTCCCCTCGCTGAAGTCGTCTTTCGCCTCGTCGAGCACGGTCTGTGCGCCCGCGCGCTCGCTCTCGGTCGCGTCGGGACCGACGACGTGGATGACTTCCACGGTCGCGCCGTTCGAGCGGGCGATGTTGTCCGCTACTTCGGCGGCGAGTTCGGCATGCGGACCGCCCGCCGTCGGGACGAGGATGGATTCGGCCGCACCCTCGTCCGGTCCGATGCGCTCGACCAACACGTCACAGTCAGCGTTCTGAACCACTTGGTCCACGTTGCTGCCGAGGACGATATCCCGTCGTTGGCTCTTGTGCTGGCCCTTCCAGCCCATCAACACCGCGTCGCTGTCGTACTGTTCGACGGTGTTGAGGATGGCCTTCGACACGTCGTGACCGATACGAATCGTCCCGCTGACGGGGACGTCCTCGTCCTCCGCGATGGCCATCGCCTCGTTCAACACGTTACGCTGGTCGTCGATGAACTTCCGACCCTCGGACAGCGGCGTCTGTTGTGGCACTGTGACGATGCTCATGACGAGAATTTCGCCGTTCCGGTCGCGCGCGATGTCGGTCGCGGTCCGCATCAACTGCGGTGCGCTTTCCGGGTTGGCAATGGGGACGACTATCTGGTTGTCGGCTTCCGAGGGGACGCGCTCGGTGACGACGGTCGGCGTCTCCTCCTCCATCTGCTCGGCTTCCTTCTGCTTGGAGTAACCGTAGTAGACGCCCAGCCCGATGATCATCCAGACCGCGGTCGTGATGAGCGCCACGAACCCTTCGGACCCCGGGCCGATACCCGGCTTCAGGCCGAGTTCGTAGACGAGGAACGGCGTGAGCAGGAACTGCAACCCGATGCCGATGAGCGGCGGCCACGGCATGTACGGGACCTTGTACGTGCGCGGCAGGTCGGGGTGCGTCTGGCGCATCCGGATGACCGTCCAGTTCACCTGCACGAACAGCAGGATGAACATCAGGTCGGCGGAGGCGGCGACGCTCTCTATCGGCAAGGAAATCGCCATCAGGATGATGAGGATACCCGAGAGCAAAATCGCCCAGTGGGGAGTCCGCTTGTCGGGGTGAATCCGGTCGAAGAACGCGGGAAGCGCCCGGTCGCGGCCCATCGCAAAGGAGACACGACTGGAGGAGTACACCGTGGCGTTCAGCGCGCTCATGGTCGCCGCGAGTCCGGCGAACAGCAGGAGGAACGCGCCGTACGGCACGAACTGCCCCGCCGCCTCGATGATGCCGAGTTCGCCGAGGCCGCCGAGCAGTTCCCACGTCGGGACGCTCGCGGCCGAGCCGCTGACACCGGCCGCCTTGCTGATGAGGTCGGCGGTCGGCGTGATGCCGCCGATGGCCGCGAACGCGACCAGAACGTAAATCGGGACGACGATGGCCATCGAGTAGAAGACGGCCTTGGGGACGTTCTTCCCGGGGTTGACGACCTCTTCTCCGGACTGGACGATGATTTCGTACCCCTCGAAGGCGATGTAGGTGAATCCCATCGCGCCGACGATGCCGATAAAGCCGTTCGGTGCGAACTGCGGGCTGTCGAGGAACTTCGCCGTCCAGTTCGGGTTGTTGAACGTCGTCGTCAACCCGAAGGCGACGAAGATGCCGAGGATGACGACCTTGATACCGGTTACGATGACTCCGGCCTTTCCCGTCTCTTCGGCGCCGCGGAAGTTGATGTACGCGAACGCGACGACGACCAACGCCGCCAGCCCCTTTTCGGCCATAATGGGCGTGATGAAGCCCAACAGAGCGAACTCGGTCGGGAGGCCGAATCCGATGCGCAGGAATTCGACGAAGAACGTCCCGAAGGTCACGGCGTACAGCGCACACGCGACCGCGTGGGCGAACCAGCTCATCCACCCGGCGTAGAAGCCGTTCGGGTCCACGAGTGCCTCTTTCACCCAGAGGTAACCGCCACCGGCCTCGGGGAACGCTGCACCGAGTTCCGCATACGAAACGGCAGTGAACATCGCGACGAATCCGTTGATAATGAACGCGATGGTCAGGGCCGGACCGGCGATACCCGCCGCGAACCCGGTGAGGGCAAACACACCTGCCCCTATCATCGCGCCGACACCGATAAACGTGATGTCGAACAGACTCATGTCGCGGGAGAGTTCGGTCTCGACGGAGCCGTCTCCCGTCGAACCGCCCTCCGCTTCCGCCTCGCTCGAACTATGGTCCATCGCTCTCACATCGTATTCCAGTAAGGAAAGTTCTACCGTAATCGTTAGCAAACATTGTCACGAATGATTATTGTAAGGGTCGGTCCCATCGGAGGAACCGTACGAAGGCGTTTCGAGCGCTGAGACGACACGTTTCAGCGCCCTGTCAGTACGTCGTCAGAGTTCCTCGTGAATCCAGTAGTGAGCGATCTTAGATGCATCGACCCAGTGAACCTGGTCGTCCGCGTCGATGCGGATGTACGGCTCCTCTTCGAACTCGACGTTGTGCGTGTGGAGTTCGAGTTCCTCGCCGCCAGCGAGCTTCACCATTATCTCTCCCTTTTCTTCTAGATCGTCTTCCAATCGCTGGTACGTGGATGTCATCGTCGATCCCTCCATCGCAGGCAACATCGGGAGCGTTCAAAAGATTTGTTGCCAAAACTGTAGAAATATTCGTGGAGAACGGTCGTTCCATCCCGTCTTCGCGGCGAAAACATCCGGAAGGATTACGCAACCCCGTTGTCCCGGAGGAGGTCCGCGAGGACGTGACAGTAGAGCACGACAGCGGTGAAAACCGCGACGGGCGGCCACAGGAGGGCCAGGACACCGACGAGGACGCCGCCGATTGCGACGTGCGAGAGGATGCGCATGTGTTCCAGTTCCGCGTTGTCCACGTCCTCGAACACCCAGTCTTGATCACCGAAGGCGTCGGTGGGGTTCGCCAGACACGCCCGGAGGTGTCGCCAACTCCCGGTTTCGACGCGCGTGAGGACGAAGTGGTCCAAGTCGATGAAGACGCTCAACAGCACGCCGTAGACGAACAGGGCGACGAGCAGCGGCGTCCCGAACCGACCCGAAAGCGGAACGAGGAGAAGCGCGGACGCGACCGCGCCGATGAGGAAGTGTTCCCGCGAGTACATCGCTCGAATCCGACACGGCGGGAGGGCTAAAAGATGGCGTCCACCACTTCCACCAGTTGGCGTAGATATTTATATAACTACGATCTCCCGTGTGAAATGGTCTCGTAAGACACGCTATCGAGGTTCGCTAGATTGATAGTGTCTCCCATACAGCCCTGCACCCGATGGAAGGTCACACCGCGGAACGCATCACGCTCGCTCGACTGCCGTCGGGCGTCGAACTCGAAACAACCGTTCACACGTACGACGGCGCGGACGACGGCCCGACGCTCTACGTGCAGGCCGCACAGCACGGGCGCGAAATCAACGGAAGCGAAGTGCTCCGACGGTTCCACGAGGAACTCGACACCGAGCGCCTCGCCGGGCGAATCGTCGCGGTGCCCGTCGTCGACCCGCTCACGTTCGACCGCGTGTCCTACACCACGCCCGAACAGCTAGACAGCATCAATCCGAATATGAACCGGGTCTGGCCCGGCGACGAGGACGGAACGCTCCACGAGCGCATGGCGGCCGCGCTCTGGGAGTACGCGAGCGAAGCGGACGCCATCGTGGACCTCCACACCGGCAGCCGTGACATGCTGACCCACGTCGTGTTCATGGAAGGCGACCGGGAATCCCGCGCCCTGGCCGAGGCGTTCGGTACCGATCTCCTACTCTCCGAGCAAGCAGGCGACGACGCCGACGTCGAGTGGGAGGAACGGGACTTCGGCGGCAAGTTCCGCGTCGCGGCCACGCGCGAAGGAATTCCGTCCATCACGCCGGAACTCGCGCACAACAAGGAAATCGTCGAAAGCGCGGTCGAAATTGGGCTGACGGGGGTCGTCAACGTCTGTCGCCACCTCGACATGCTCCCGTCGGCACCCGTCGAGAACGGCGACCCGGTGCTCGCGCGCAATCACCTCGGCCGCGTCGATGCCGCCGATTCCGGGCTGTTCGTCGTCGAATCGGGTTGCGAAATCGGCGATTCCGTCGAAGCGGGAGAGCGCGTCGGAACCCTGTACGACCCGGCGACCTACGAGATTCGACAGGAAGTCGAAACCGACCGCGACGGTATCCTGTACTCGTTGACCCGCGAATCGACCGTCTGCGGAGGCGGGAAGTTGCTGAGCGTCGCGCTACTCCGGGAGGAGTGAGCCATCGACGGAGAGAGTTTTCCGAGTTCCGGGACGCGGGCGACCGCCACCCCGAGAATCCAGCTCTGGCGAACCGGCGAGGAGATACCGACCGCTTGGTCGTAGTAGCCGTTCGCGTCCCCCTTCGTGATGAATCCGGCGTGCGGTGCCGGACAGTTCCGGAGTTCAGCGCAGTTGTCGGCACCCGCGAGATACGCAGGGTCCCCCTCGTCGTACCAGTTCTCTCCCGACGAAACCCAAAATCGCGCCCGATGAAGAACCGGAATCGCCGACTCGTTTCCGTAGGGTCGATAGACGAGGACGTTGCCGGGACCGCCGAGCGTCTGGAATCCGTCCCGTTTACCGTTTCGTGCGGAGACGACCCCATCGCGGCTGTCCGGCGGCGTGACGCGGTGTTTGTCCATTACCACGACCACGTCGGACGTGTTGATGTGCGGCGACATGCTTCCACTGATGACGGTATACGCGGGCGGCCAGACGCCCAGCGTTGCGACGAAGAGCACGCTCAGGACGAGAAGGAGTGCGACCACGCTAGCGAGCAATCGTCGGAGGCTGAACACGACACGCCGAGACGCGAGGGACGGGCTTTGTTATCTCCTCCCTGCGCACGGGAACGGACGGCTTGCGGACGAGCGACCGCACGGAAGTGGCGGCGATACCGTCAATAAGTACCATAGGTGATAGAAGTAGGGCGACGGAACGGGACGTCAAATCATCGTTACCGCCGCGTAGTCGGCTGGTTTCCCGTTTCTACCACCGAGAGGTGGTTCGAAGCCGAACGCCTCCGCGCCGCTCACCATCGCTTTTTATATCGTGACACACCAGTCCCGCTATGGACAAAGCCGACCTCCGCGACCGCATCTGGTCGCGGTTGGAGGACGAGGGCATCTCTCGGTTCCCGTTCCCGCCGCACGGACGAATTCCGAACTTCGCGGGCGCCGGGGCGGCGGCCGACCGCCTCGCGGAACTTCCCGAATGGAAGGATGCATCGGTCATAAAGGCCAACCCTGACGCCCCCCAGTTGCCGGTTCGGCGGCGGGCGCTCCGCGAGGGAAAAGTCGTCTACATGGCCCAGCCGCGGCTGCGGGACGAAAAACCGTTCATGAAGCTCGATCCGACCGAAATCGAGGATAGGACGCCGCCGCAACGGTGTCGAAGATGGACCGCTACGCCGAACCGGTCGCGCCGGACGAGATGCCGGACGTGGGTTTCGTCGTCTCGGGGAGCGTCGCGGTGACGGAGGACGGTGCCCGCGTCGGGAAAGGAGAGGGATATAGCGACCTCGAATTCGCCGTCCTCCGGGCGCTGGGAGCGGTGGACGACGAGGCGACGATTGCCACGACGGTACACGAAGTGCAGGTCGTCGAGGAGGGTCCGGCGGTCGAAGCACACGACGTGCCGATGGACGTGGTGGTGACGCCCGAACGCGTCGTCAGGACGGAATCCCCCTACGAGCGCCCGACGGGTATCGACTGGGACGCGCTACCCGACGAGAAAATCGAGGAGATTCCGCTCCTCCAGCGATTATGACCGTGATTCGAGTATCGGAACCCGAACTCGAACGCCGGAACAGTGATTCGAATATTGGAATCTCGATTCGAGCTTCGGTTGTCGCTACAACCCGAACGCAACGGACGATTGCTGTAGAGTGACGGGTAAATAACGAACTGTGAGCGAAACGAGGTTCGGGCATGCGCGTCGAACGTCCGACACGGACCGGGGTCTCGCTTGCGACGGTAGTGGTCGTCGGATTGCTCGTCGTTTCGGCGGTCGGCGGGGCGCTCTCGATGACCCTCCACGACCCGACCATCGGCGTTGCGGCGGACCAGTCCCAATCGGCGAACGGAACCGAAATCGACTCCTGTCGGACGATTTCGTCGTCCGGTCGGTACGTCCTCACCGAGGACGTTCGAAACGCGACGGTCGATACGTGCCTTCGCATCACGGCAAGCGACGTGACCCTCGACGGGCGGGGCAATCTCGTCGATGGCGTCGGCGATTTCGGTACCACCGGCGTCCGCGTGGAGGGCGGGTCGAACGTGACGGTACGGAACGTGGAAGCGACCGATTGGGACGACGGGGTACGATTCGTGGGCACGCGCCGCGCCGTCGCCGCGAACACGACGACCGCGCGGAACCGCGTCGGGTTGTCCCTCGTGTCGCTCCGCGATAGCAGAGCGGTGAACAACGTCGCCCGCTCGAACGCGGTCGCTGGCGTCTTCCTCGTCGGGAGCAGTTCGAACAACACGCTTCGGAACACGACTGCGAGCGAGAACGCGTTGGTCGGCGTGCAACTCGTCGAAGCAACGGGAACGACCGTCGTCGGAACGGAGGTCCGCGGTAACGAATTCGGCGTCGCCCTGTTGGGCGCGAACGGAAACGTCGTCCGCGACAGCGTGGCGAGCGGAAACCACATCGCCGGCCTCTGGCTGTCCGCGGCCAGCGACAACCGAATCCGGGAGAATCGCGTCTCGAACCGGTTTTACGGCGTGTACCTCGCGGACGGCGCGGAGAACAACACGGTCGAATCTAACGACGCCGTGAACAACTCAGTCGGGGTTCGGTTGCGGGCGAGCGACCGCAACGCGATTCTCCGCAACCGCGTCACGGACAGCAGCGACACGGGTATCCTTCTCATTTCGAGCGACGACAACCGCGTCGTCGGCAATCGCGGAGCGGAAAACAGACGGGGAATCGTCGTCTCGAAATCCTCGTCGGGGAACGTCCGCTCGAACAACTCGGTGGGAGAGGCGTGACGGTGAAGTCGCGTCGGTGAAACCGATACTACTCGGCGTACTCGCGGGCGAAGACGGTGAGGAGCGACCGGAAGATGCCGAGGACGATGGGACCGAAGAATAGCCCCATGAAGCCGAACACGTAGACGCCGCCGAAGATGCCGACGACGAGGATGCCGGGGTTGAGTTTCGCCTCGTGTCCGCTGACCAGCGGCCGGAGGTAGTTGTCCGAGAGGCTGACGACGAGGGTACCGTAGACGAACAGAAACGCCGCCGCAATCGGGCGGTCGACGAGGAAGAGGTAGAGCGAGGCGGGAAGCCAGACGACGGAGGCACCGATGAGCGGGAGCAACGAGAGTACCGTCGTCACGACGGTCCAGAACACGACGCCCGGAACGCCAGCGATGACGAAGCCGATGCCGGTCAGAATCCCCTGAACGATGCCGACGAGGAGGTTGCCGACCAACACGCCCCACATTACCCGGTCCATCTCGGAGTAGAGTTCGTCCTGCACGTCGTCGGGAAGCGGCGTACAGCGGCGAATCCACGCGACGAACTCCTTGCCGTCCGTGAGGAGGTAGTAAAGGATGAACACCATCACCGTGAGACCGATGAGCGCGTCCGAGAGGCCGCCGAAGATGCCGACCGCGTTTTCGATCAGCCGCGAGGAACTCCCCGCGGGTAGCAGTTCCTGTAACGTGCGTCCGTGGATTGTGACGCCGGTGTACCGTTCGACGAAGGCTATCAGTTCGGCGAACCGTGGGTCCCCTTGGACGATGGCTCTAACGAGCGTGAACGCCTGTTGCGCCGCGATAACCGCGATTGCTCCGACCGGAACGATAACGACGAGCGTGGTGAGGCCGATGAGCGAGAGCGCGGAAACCCGGGCGCTGACGCGAGATTCGAATCGCGTTTGGACCGGGTGCAGGATGTACCCCAACAGAATCGCGGCCAACACGTACTGGAGAAACGGTTTGACGAGGAGGGTTGAGAAGACGCCGAAAACGGCGATGAGAAACAGTAGAAATCCGCGTTGCCGATTCATGTCGGGAAATGGAACCCGAGGCGTATAAATCAGCACGACCGAATCCGAAAGCAGTCACTCCCCCAGACCGATCTCGATGTGGTCCTCCAGCGCGTCCAGTTTCCGAACGGGCGACTCGACCTCGCGTCCCTTCGTCCGGCGGATTCGCTTCAGCGTCCGGGCGACCTCCTGCAGTTCATCCACACCGAGGTCGAGGTCGAGGACGTCGATGACCGCGCCGTCGATGGCGCTTTGCCCGTCTCCGTCGCCCGCGACCAACGATTCGAATCCGTCCCGAACCGCCGTCCGCTGTTCGTCCGTCAGCGACGACGGGTCCACGACGCGCAGGGTCCGAAGGTCGGAACTGGAGAGATTGACCGCGCCGCCGCCGGTGACCCTGCCGTGGCTCTCGACGACGATTTTCGTGAGGCTGGCGTTCAACAGGCCGAGCAGGAGCGTCGAATCGACGGTCCGCGGCCGGACGAGCAGAAACCGATTGCTGGCGACGACCTCCCCGTCTGTACGGGCGAAAAACCGGCGCGTATCCATCGCTTGCGGGCAGACGATGGGTGCGGTTTTCGAATCCAGCGAACCCATGTCGAACCACGGGTCGTTGCTGGCGAGCGACGCGTTCGTCCGAGACGGGTGGGTTTCCGCCCACCGGAGGTACGACGAAACGCCGCTGTAACCGTCCCGTTCGAGCGCCGACGTGACGAAGGCCGCGCGGTCGTCCGCGTCCGTGTCCGAATCCGCGTCCGTGTCAGAATCCACGTCCCCGCCCGTGTCCGACAGGACACGCTCCACGTAGTCGGCCACGTCGAGCATCCATTTCTCCGCGTCGTCCGTCGTGTATTCGTAGCCGTCTATCTCCCGCACGCTCTTGATGGCCGGGCGGAGAAACCGCTCCTCGACGTCTCGGGAGCGAACGTCATCCGGATCGAGGACGAAAATCGGGTTCGCGCCGGTCTTCTTCCCGCGCGTTATCGTTGCGACCTCGGATAGCGGGACGGTCGCGTCGTGTTCCACGACGGCGGTGTGAAGCGCGGGAGCGGTGATGTACCGGTGGAGTTTCTCGCCGAGGTGGTCCGCCAGATGCGACTGGCGCACGGCGACCACCCGATGGCTCGATTCCCCCCGAATCGTCAGGTGATTGCCGTCATCGATGTCGTACGTTCGGTCGATGACGTCGAGGATGTCGTCCGAGTCCATCCGCTCGTTGATGCGGACGAAGTTCGTCTCCGTCGCCCGTCGCACCGCCTCGTCGTCCGTCCGCTCCAACAGCAACAACACCGTATCGACGAGCGCGTCGTCGAACAGCCGGTTTCGAAAGCCGACCACGGCTTCGACCGTGTAGTGGTCGTAGAGGAACCGCTGCAGCGAGGGACCGTAATCCGCGACCATCCATTTCGTCGGGACCACCCACGCCAGTCGAGCGCCCTCGCGGAGGAACTCCGTGGCGTGTGTCAGGAAGTAACAGTACAGGTCGCTTCGCCCGTCGATTTCCTTCTCGCCGTCGGCGTAGATACCGTCCGACCCCGGACCGAAATCCGCGAGGTGTTCGCGGAAGTGCTCGCGGTCAGCGGCGAGGCACTCCTGTCGAACGTAGGGCGGGTTTGCAACCGTCGCGTCGAATCTTCCGACGGTATCCGGGTCGAGGTCGAAGAAATCGCGGTGGTACGCGAAACGGTCGGCGGCGGAGGGACCGTCCGCCGGGTCGTGACCGTCCCGGAACGCGAGGGTCAACGCCAACAGTCGGAGCGAGAACCCGTCCACGTCTACCGCGGTCAAACGTTCGAGCGGGTCCCAGTGCGAACGCGCACCCAACTCTTTCAACCGGTCGTAGGCGTGGACGGTGAGCGACCCGGTACCGCTCGCCGGGTCGAGAACGCGGTCGACAGGGGAGCGAATGGCCCACCGGGAGAGCAGGCGGCCGATTTCGTCCGGCGTGTAGAACTGGCCGAGTCGCGTCCGTTCGTCGTCCGGGATGAGTCGCTCGTACACCCGCCCGGCGATGTCGATATCGACCTCCAAAAGCGGTTCCCGCTCGATGCTGTCCGCGAACGCGCGCAACCGCTCGTTCGTCTCCGCGTCGGTCGGAATCGCGTCGAAGAGTTCGGTACCGTCTAATCCGACGTCCGTTCGTCCCACGGGAAGCGAGCCGACTTCCGCCGGTTCGTCCGAATCGCTCTCCCGGCGGCGTTCGGCGAACACGAGCCGAGCCATCGCCAGATACGCGGACAGTCGGGCAGCGATACGAACCGTCCGCTCCACATCCGGCTCCGCGACCGGATAACCGTTCTCGCGCGCCCACGAGACCAACGAATCGCGGAATCGCTCGTCCTCCGCGAACGCGTCGCGGATGGACGACTCGTACCGCGGGCAAAGACTGGCGTGAAAACTCCGGAGGCGACCGACGACGAACTCCTCGTATCGCGTCGGCGACTCGTCGCCGTCCCGTAGCGCAACCGCGTCGTCGAGGACTCGCTCACCGAACTCCGCAAGCGTCGAGGACCGCAAGTCGTACCACCGTCGGTCGAAGTTCGAAGCGGGGGTGTCAGCGTCCGTTTCGGCACCGCAGAACAGGAACGCGTCGGTTTCGTTGGCAGTCACGAACGCGGACGTGCCGTGTTCCCGAGCGCGCCGCTTTCCGCGCCGGATGGCGGTCGGTGAATGGGGGTCCACGTCCGCCGCGATGGTTTCGAGGACGATACCGTCGCGTTCCGCAGCGGGAACGAGGAGTCCGCCGTCGGGCAACTCCTCACACGCCGTTTCGAACCGCGTTTCGTGCGACGAGACGACACTTGCTATCGCGGCGCGAAGACGTGTGCGAAACGCGGCCTCCGAATCCATGTTTCATGCATTTCGGCCACGAATGAAGAAGGTTCCGCGATTTCCAATACCGAGAGGGTTCCACCTCCGAAGACGAGACGACGGAATCGGAAATCGAGCATCGAACCACCAATCCGATTTCTTTTTTATGATTCACTCTGACTCTCGAACGAAGGATGGCGAAAGAATCCGTTGAAACGACATCGACCACCGATTCACCAGATTCGACGGCCGAGATGACGACTACCGAGGCAAACACGGAGGATGCCGACGTTCAGTCGAACACCGTCAGAGAGTGGGTTGCACCGTCGCTCTCCCGTTTCATTCGCCGTCTTCGCCGCTAATCTCGTTCTCCGACGTTCGAAACAGGTATCGATGTACCGGGAGCGGTGTCTCCGCACCCAAATCGGAGAAACGACGCTTCCCGCCCGTTTCCACACCCGAAGACGAGAGCGGAGCGGAAGCGAGTCACGAGAACCGAGAGAGCGGATGATTCCGCGGAGACGAACCGAAACCTCGGAAGGCGTTCCGCAAGAATGTGACCGTTCTACAGCAGTGGCGTCGAGTGATTCGCATTCACTCGCCCAATCGCCGACGCGACGTAAAACACCGCGTCACGGTTACACAATACGCCGAGAAGGAGGTTCGTTCTATCCGCCGAACATCTCGCGCATCATCGGATGCATCTCCATCAACTGCTCCTCCGCTATCTCCTCGTACAGCTTGTACGTGATGGAGACGGCGAGCAGCAGCGACGTTCCGGAGGTGCCACCGATGGTGCCGAGCATGTTCGCCATGACGGCCAGCAGGCCGACCAGCGCGCCGCCGAGGACGGTGACTTGCGGGATGTAGCGCTCCATCACCTTCTCGATGACGCCGGTGTTCTGGCGGAAACCGGGAATCTGCATCCCGGAGTTCTGAATCTGCTTCGCGGTCGATTCGGGACCCATGTCGGCCGTCTCCACCCAGAAGATGGCGAAGATGGCCCCGCCGACAACCATGAAGCCGAGGTCGATGGCGACGCGGAGCAGGACCTCCCACGCCGCGTGCCCGCCCGCACCGCCCGCCCACCACATCCAATCGTTCGGACTATGGATGGGCGCGAAGTAGTAGAACAATCCACCGGTGGGACTGCCGTACTGGTTGTACGAACCGAGCCACGCCGGTAGACCCCCGAGCTGCCTGTTCAGGATGCGCCCAAGGAACTGGATGTTCGCCTGGAGGGCGCGGACGAGAATCATCGGCAGGACGCTCGCGTAGATGAGCTTCACGGGGAAGCGACCGCGAGCACCTTTCACTCGCGCGTGACTCAGCGGAATCTCGACCCGCACGCTCTCGGCGTACACGACGATGACGAAGATGAGCACCGTCGTGGCGAGGGCAAGCAGTTGGCCGCCGCCGAACAGCATGTACTGAATCCCGCTCGACGTGAGCAGGGACGGGACGTTTTGTGCGCTTCCGGTGATGATGCTGATCCACTGCGGAATGACACCGACGGTAGAGCCGATGCCCTGCGGCGAGATGAGACCCCCGATGAGGCGCTGGCTGACACCGGCGACGATGAACAGCCCGATACCGCTCCCGACGCCCCACTTGCTGACGATTTCGTCCATGAACAGGACGAGGATCGCACCGACGAAGATCTGGGCGAAGATGAGCCACTGGACGCCGAACGTACCGATACCGAGGTTCTGTGCGACAGCTTCGTTGGCCGGCAGGAAGCCGCCGACGAAGACCATCGGGAGACCGGTGAGACAGATCATCACGACGACCAGCAGCTTCTGGAGGCCCTGATAGAGCACCTGGTCGCGGGGGTCGCTGGTGTCCAGTCCCAACAGGTCGGCACCGCCGAGCAACTGCAAGACGATGCTCGCGGTGACTATCGGTCCGATACCGAGGTGTAGGACGGTTCCCTGTCCACCGGCGAGGAGCGACCGAAAGTTGCCGAAGATATCAGCACTTTGGTCCGCTCCGTACAGGTAGACGTTCGTCAGGAAGAAATACAGCAGCAACACGCCTCCCGTCCACATTAGCTTGCGCTTGAAGGGTATGTGACCCTCCGGGCGCTGGACGGCAGGCATCCGTGTGAGGACTGGTTCAGCAGTCTCTTTCCAACCCATGTTCAACATCAATTCGAAGCTCCCTACATGTATCTCCTTCGACTCGCGTCACCGACGAAGATGGATACCATAAAGTACGGAGACGCCTACAGAATCCGGTCTCACGTTTTCGCTCGTCGGCGTGTCAGCGGCGTGGCTCGACATGTCGTCCACACCGACGATGCCCGAACGAGATACCGCACGGAGTCGCCACTGACCGAAACGACGTCGCAAAAAATACGGCCGACGAACAGGATTATTCCGCGTCGTCTTCGTCGTCGCTGCCGCCGAACTCCTCTTCTTCGGCTCGTTCGCTCAGCACGGCGTCGCCACCGGCTTCCTCGATGAGTTCGACCGCGCTCGCCGAGAAGGCGTCCGCGGTGACGTCGAGGCTGTTGCGAACCTGCCCGTCGCCGAGCACCTTCACGGCGTCAACGTCCCAGCCGTCGTCGACGACATCGCGTGCGTCGAGCTGGTAGCCGTCGTCGGTCTCCTCGGCGACTCCCTCGGCCGCGTAGAGCGCGGCGTCTTCGTCGAGTTTCTGCACGGACACGGTGAGCACCGTCTCCTGTGCGTCTTCGGGTCGGGAGAACCCGTGCTTTCCGAGCGGTTCGTAGTTGTGGAACTCGTGTTTGGCGCGACCTGCGCGTCCGCGACCACCACGGTGTCCGGCACCGCGGCGGTTCTTGTGGGTTCCGCCCCCGTGCGTCCGCGAGCCACGCTGTCGTCGTTTCTTGCTCGTCATGGTTATCGCATCGCCTCGAGGAGCGTGCTGATCTCCTCGGTCGTGTGTTTGCCGAGCTGGCCACCCTCTTTCGTGGGGTGTTTGATGCCCTCGTGTCCACCGCGCGGTGGGTGAAGTCGGAGGACCGGCGTCAGGCCCTGCTCACGGAGCGTCGTCTCGTCGTCGAGGAGCGCGCCCGCGAGGTCGGCAATGTCGTCGTAGTCGGTGTTCTCTGCGATCCACTCGTCGTCCACGTCGTCGCTGCCTTCGAGCGGCTGTGCTCGCTTCGAGAGAACCGTCTCCAGAACGTCCTGGTCGGGTTCTCCGTGGGCAACGAAGTCGTTGACCTTGGTGATCATACCGCGGTAGGTCTCGGATTCCGGGACCAGCGCGCAGTGATTGACCTTGTGGATGTTGAGCATCGAGAGGGTGTCACGGATGTCCTGGTCCATGTTGACCTCGCCGCGAATCTGGACGACTGCTTCCATCAGTCAGCCACCTCCGGTTCCTCGTCGGGACGGGCCCGCGGGCCGCGCGCCTGGGAGGCGTTCTCCAGCGCGTTGTACGTCGCCTTGGCGAGGTTGAGAGTAGTTCGCGTGTTGCCGTGGCTCTTCGTCCACGCGTTCTCGACGCCCGCGAGTTCGAGGATTTTGCGGACGGTGTCGGTCGCCGCAAGTCCCAGTCCGGCGGGTGCCGGGATGAGTTCGACTTCCACACTGCCCGCCTTGCCGGTCGTCCGGTGGGTGAGCGAGTGCGGTCGGTCGCTTCGGTCCTCCCACGACCCTGCGCCGCGGGGAACGTCGATGATGTTCAGCTTTGCGATGTCGATAGCCTTCTGGATGGCACCACCGACCTGATCGTCTCGACCTTCCGCGTAGCCGACGAAGCCGTCGCGGTTGCCGATAGCACAGACGCAGCGGAACTTCACCCGCCGACCGGAGTCGGTCATGCGCTGAACCATGTTGATGTCCAGCACTTCGTCTTCGAGGCCGGGGAGGAGCTGGTCGACGAGCTCCGGTTCCTTGAGCGGAAGCCCGGAGTTCAGCGCTTCCTCCATCGTCTCGATGTCGCCCTCGGCGACCTTGCGGCCGAGACGGGTCTGGGGTTGCCAGCCGTTTCTGTTACTCATATTATTCGTCCTCCTGCAGGTTCGAGAGCACTTCGTCGAAGTGCTCGGGTAGTTCTGTGGCGTCGAAATCCCCGCTGTACAGCGGCTCGTCCAACTGTTCAGCGTAGTCGGCGATGTGCTCGCCGCGGTTGCGCGACCAGTCCGCCATCACGCTTTCGTTGTGCGGGATGTCGAGGCCAGCGTCGATTGCACCTTCCTGTACTGCGAACGCCTTGCTGCCGGGCGTCGCCGTGTTCAGACCGATGTCGAGGACTGCCTCCTCGTAGTCAGCGTCGAGTGCGCGTTTGCCGAGCAGATATCCGGTGAGGTACGCGCTGGGGAGGTTGCCCGTGGGGGCTTCCCAGCCGTACTCCTCCAGATCGCCGGAGTACGCACTCGCAACTGTGTTGTCGCCGTCGGGACCCATCGTGACCAGCTGTGCCCTGACATGCTGATTGCTCTTCCGAGCGACCAGACGTGGCTTGCCCGATTTCAGCAGGCGCAACCTTTGATGGTAGTCAGTCCGGACCTCACGGCGGCGGCGCATCGGCACCTTGTATCGTGGTCCAGTTGCCATTGTTAGTAGTTGTTCTCTATGTAGTTCAGCAGGTATTGCACGCTACGGAACTCTCCGCCTTTGGCCTTATCGTACAGGGCGCGGTACTGCGTCCGCGTGATTTCGCCCTCGGCACGGAGTTCGCGTAGTTTGCGTCGCTGTGCGCGAATTTGGTTCGTCCACTCCTCTTTCGAGTCCTTGCGGCCGCCCTTCTTCCCCTTGCGGGTGCCGGGGCCGGTTCGGTGACCGTAGGCGCGCTTCTCGTTGCGCTCACGGGCACGACCGCGGGAGTTGCTCTTTGCGTCCTTCGACTGAATCGACCCGTCGTCGACGAGTTCGCGGATGTCCTCGCGGGTGATCGCGTCCGCGATGGCACCCTGCGCGTCGGGGTCGAACCAAACGCGGTTCTTCCCGACGTCGAGTACGTCTGCGGCGAGTCGCTTCTGTGCACTCAGGTCACTCATTCTTCTACCTCCACTTCGACGTAGGTCGGATTGAGAACGCGAATGCTTTCTTCTTCAGCGACTTCCTCGATACGCTCGCGCTTGCGAGCACCGACTTTCGAGGCGATTCTGACCGCTTCGACGTCGCCGTCCACGCCGTCGAGGTCGTCGACGTTGTGAACGCGAACTTCCTCGAAGCCGCTCGGGTGCTTGCCCCGAACGGACTTCGGCGTGCGGTAGCCAGCCTGAACCATGTCGCCCTTGCCCTTGATACCTCGGCGCTGCTTGCTGAGGTTTCCGCGGGGCTTGCGCCACGATTCCGGCGTGCGCTTTTTCTTGTGGTAGTCCTGTCGATTGAACTGCGGTTTGCCGACGCGTCGTCGCTGTTCGAGAAGTCGCGCTTCCTCGTCGTCGAGATCGGGCGTCTTCTCGGTCAGACCGCGCGGCTGCAGTTCGGTTTCGACGTCTTCGGCCGGTTCTTCCTCGGCCTCCGGTTCTTCCTCTTCGATCTCGGCTTCGGTCTCCTCTTCGACTTCGAGGCCACCGACGTCCGCCTTGATACGGGCAGCGAGCGCGTTGCCGATGCCGTCGACTTCCGCGAGGTCGTCCTGACTGGCCGCCTTGATGTCCTCGACGGACTCGTAGCCTGCCTCACGGAGCGACTCGGCCTTGCTCTCGCCGACACCGCTGATGTCTTCGATTCCTTCTGGTTCGTCTGCCATCTATCAGGCACCTCCCGTGGACGGCTTTTCCGTAATGTAAACGCCGTCTTGGAACACGCGCGTGTCTTTGCCCGACACGCGGGTGAGTTGTTCGATGTCTGCGGCGGTCTGGCCGACATCCTCGATGCTCGGGCCGCGCAGGAACAGTTCCTCGTCGTTGACCTCGACGACGGTGTCCCCGTGGACACCCGTTCGTCGCGGCGCTTTCTCACCGAGGAAGTTCTCGATGACGACTTCGTCGCCCTCGGAACGTACCTGCATCGGGAAGTGAGAGTAGAAGACTTCCATCTTGTACTCCCACTCCTCGCTGACGCCGTGGATCATGTTTCGCACGTGGCTCTCGAACGTGCCCATCGTCGCCTTCGTTTTGGCGTCGGTGGCGTCGCTCTCTACGACCACTGCGTCGTCCTCGACGGTGACACTCACGTCCGGGTACCAGAGCCGTCGCGTGACGGATCCTTCCGGCCCTTCGATGGTCACGTCGAGGTGGTCCACATCGGCGGACACCTCGTCCGGGATTTCTATTTCTACTCGTGGCATGATTCTAGTAGACGTATGCGATGACTTGGCCACCGATTCCCTTCTCGCGGGCCTCGTAGTGGCTCATGACGCCGTGGCTGGTCGTGACGACGAGTGCCCCGTAGTCTCGGGCGGGGAGGAACCGCTTCTCCCACTTCTCGAAGTCGTCTTTGCCCACCGAATAGCGGGGCTTGACCGCGCCACATTCGTTGATAGCGCCTTTTAGTTCGATCTCGAAGCGACCGGCTTTACCGTCGTCGACGAAGTCGAAGCCGTCGATGTACCCGTGGTCGTAGAAGACCTCGAGCACGCTGCCGATCTCGTTCGAGGCGGGCTGTACCGTGTGGGACAGATGACCGACACCTTCGGCGTTGTCCACGCCGGAGAGTGCGTTGCTGAGGGGGTCGTTTCCTGCCATAGTTATCGGTACTTCCTGAATCCCATGTCGCGTGCGATTTCGCGGAAGCACTGGCGACACAGATTGATATCGTACTTTCCGACCAGTCCCTGCTTTCGACCACATCGTTGGCACGTTTCGAGTTGGCCAGTGCGCTTGGTCGAATGCTCGCCGGTCGAGTCGTTCTCACTTTCGCTCATTCATCCACCTCAACGTCGAATTTGGCCTGCAGGAACGCGAGCGCGTCCTCGGCCGTCAGACGGTGGTTCGACGGAATCTTGCGGGTGACCTTGTCGCGCTTGGCGACGCGGTAGCCCGGTCGAACGAGGTTGACGGTGACGTCAAGCCCGTAGATTCCGACGTTCGGGTCGTACTCCTGACTCGGGAACTCGGTGTGCTCGTCGATACCGAAGCTGAAGTTGCCCGTGTCGTCGAACTGGTTCGACGAGAGGCTGACGAGCGGGAGCGCCGTTTCGAGGAAGTCGTGTGCGTCCTCGCCACGGAGCGTCACCTTCGCACCGATGGGGTCGCCCTGACGGATGCCGAAGTCGGGGAGCGTGGACTTCGCCAACGTGCGGACGCTCTGTTGTTCCGTCACGTCTTCGAGGATCTCCTCGGCGTTGGCGAGTTCGCGACCACCTTCGCCGACGCCCATGTGGACGACGATCTTCTCCACTTTCGGCTCTCGCATCTCGTGGAATTCGGCTTCGCTCATTCGTCATCACCCGTGAAGTTCTCGTCGATGACGACGAGGTACTCCTCGACGGTTTCGAACGCGGTGTCGTCGCCTTCGACGGCGACGGTGTTCGAACCGCTGCCGGGCGTCACCGTGATGTCGGTGACTTCGCCGATTTCGCCGGCGTGCTGCCCGCGAACGGCGGTGACGAGACAGCCTTCCTCGTACGGGAAGTGTGCGAGGATGTCCTTGTCCTCGTTCCCGAGGACGATGGAATCTTTCGTGTTGTAGTCCGAATCGGACTCGACACGAAGGTTGCTGCCGTCGTGGAGATTGAGTTGCGTTTCGCCACCGGGGACGTTCGTCTTGTCCTCGATTTTCGCCAGTCGGCCGTCCGCCGCATCCTCGTCGATGGGGGTCAGCGCGAGGCGACCGCCCTCGTCGGGGAAGACGCGGTAGTACTCTTCGCGTTCGGTGAACGCGAGGATGTCGAACATACCGATGGGTCGCTGTTCGTCACTCACTGATTGTCCGTTCACGAGAACGGCATCCTGGTTGAGCGCGTAGCGGGCTTCCTTCTTCGATGCCGCGTAGCCCAGTACGTCCCGCATGATGATGAGGAGCGGAACGCCGTCACGACCGTGCGGACCGGCACCGGCCTTCACGGTGAACGTGGCGGTCTTTCGCTCGACCGGCCAGGATTTCGGAACGGAGAGTCGTTTCTGATGGTTGCTCATTCGGAATCACCTTCCAGACGCGCCTCACGGCGGTCATCGGACAGGTCGAGGTCGGTCACACGGACGTTGCTCGCTTCGAGCGGTCGCGGGACGTCCTCACCGTCGGCCTTTTCGAGGGTAACGTCCTCGACGAAGACGACTGCCTTCTTCAGGTCGACGGAGGTGACTTCGCCTTCTTCACCGGCGAAATCGCCGCGCATGACTTCGACCGTGTCGCCCGCGTTGACGCGGACGCTGCGCTGGTCGAACTCCTCGCGGAGGTCGTCCGACAACGTGGCTTTGACCTGCTTGTGCCGCTCGTGGAGCGGTGCGCGTTCGGTCTGGTTTCGCTGTTTGCGTGGTTGTCGAGTCATACTATCATCGTAGCTGTGCTTGCAATACTTCCGAACCGCTCTGCGACTTCCTGCGCGATGGGACCCTTGATTTCGGTCCCTCGCGGCTCTTCCACGTCGTCGATGACGACGGCCGCGTTGTCTTCGAATTTGACACGCGTGCCGTCGGGGCGACGGATGGATTTGCGCTGTCGAACGATGACAGCTTCGAGCACCTGACGGCGCATCTCCGGCGTCCCCTTCGTGACGGACACGGTGATCTTGTCACCGATACCCGCCTTGGGATGGCGGCTCTTCGTGCCGTGGTAGCCGGAAACGCTGATGACCTTCAGTTCTCGTGCGCCGGTGTTGTCGGCACAGTTGAGCAGGGAGCCTTTCTCGACGCCCTGGGTCACGTCAGCCTTCAGTGCTTCCATCAGTCGTCACCCTCCTCGGTCAGGTTCTCGACGACGACGTGTGATTTCGTCTTCGAGAGCGGTCGGGTTTCTGCGATACGAACCGTGTCGCCAACTTCGAGCGTCATGCACTCCGGCGCGTGAGCCGGAACGCGGGAGCGACGCTTCATCTGCCGATCGTATTTCGGCACTGTAACGTCGTACTCTCGCTCGACGACAACGGTTTTGTCCATGTCAGTGGAGGCGACTTCGCCCTCGATGATCTGTCCGCGCACGGAAAGCGATCCGTGGAACGGGCAGTCCTCGTGGGAGCAGGTCCCCTCCGGTTCTGATACATTCAATCCTAACGCCATTTCGAATTACCTCCAGTTTCGGTACGCAATGCGGGTCGTGAGAGCAAATTCGTGCCATCCACCGTAACGTAAGCCACGCCCTCGCCGTCGTCGGAATGCCGACGAGTCCCCGGATGACTCCCGGAGACACCACCAGACTGACCGGAGCGACCTCCGGCAGTTTCCGCTGGCAGTTCGGACGCGGTCCCCGCCCCTTTACAGGGTGCGGCGGCTTCATTTGTGAGTTCGAATTCGAACGTCGTGCCCTGCTTCGGTACCTGCCACGACCGAGACGCGGACTCGACGGTAAGCGTACGCATCGTCTCGGAAACGACCCGCCCTTCGATGGCTTCGAGGGACGGATTCGCCGCCGAAACGACCCGCACGTGCAGGCCGACGAGTTCGTGTTTCGTGAGCGTCTCGGGTGTCAGTGGCATCTTATTCGAGGTCGCCTTCTTCTTGCTGAATCGTCTTGATTCGAGCGATTGTTCGACGGAGTTCCTTGATGCGGCCGGGGTTCTCCGGCGCACCACCCGCGGCTTTGACGGCCTTCGCGTTGAGCAGTTCCGTCTCGAGTTCTTCGAGTTCGGATTCGCGCTCTGCGGGCGTCATGTCGCGGATTTCCGAGGTGTGAAGAATAGCCATTATTCTTCATCCTCCTCGTCCGTCTCTTCGTCTTCCATTTCTTCGAGGAGTTCCTCGGCTTCCGCCTCGACTTCCTCTTCGAGTTCGTCGAGTTCTTCCTCGACGGATTCGGGTTCGGATTCGTCGGCGTCAGCTTCGGACTCGTCCTCGATGACTTCCTCGACGACCTCTTCGTCGACGTCGGCCTCGCCGGGTTCCGGCGATTCCTCGGCCTCGTCGGCGCGAAGTTCTTCGAGTTCGTCCTCGCTCGGTTCCTCGATGAGGTCGGCGGCCTCGTTGGCCTCGACGGCATCGGGAACGAGTTCTTCGGGGTTCGCACCCTCTTCGATCTGGAAGTCGTCCGGCAGGTCCGCTCCCGGCGGGATGATCTTCACGTCGACACCGATGGTGCCGAGTTTCATCACCGCGACACCCTGCCCGTGGTCCACGATGGTCTGGGCGGGTTCGCCGTTGTGCTTGATGTAGCCGCGGTTGAACTTCTCAACGCGCGAGCGTGCACCCGTGACCTTCCCGGAGAGGACGATTTCGGCGCCGAGTGCGCCGGAGTCCATGATTCGGTCGATGGTCGTGTGACCCGCCTTGCGGAAGTACCATCCGCGTTCGAGCGCGTTGGCGAGTCGATCCGCGACGATACGAGCGTTCAGGTCCGGTTCGTCGACCTCTTGAACGTCGATCTGCGGGTCGTCGAGGTTGAACCGCTCACCGAGCTCTCGGGTGATCTTCCGGATGTTCTTCCCGCCCTTTCCGATGACCATACCGGGCTTTTCGGCCTTGAGGACGATCTGGGTCCCCATCGGCGTCTTGGCGACGTCCATGCCGCCGTAGCCCGCTCGGCCGAGTTCTTCCGCGAAGAACTCGTCTATCTGCGAGCGCTGAAGCCCGTCTTCGATGAACTGATGTTCGTCTGCCATTAGTTGTCGACCTCCTCAAGGATGAGTTCGACGTCGACCTCGGGCGTGTTCCACGCGGATGCGCGGCCGAACGCACGGGGTTTTCGTCCCTGCACTTCGCCGACCTTGTGGGCGGCGACGTGCATGATCTCCATCGATTCGCCGTCGAACCCTTGGGCGTCCGCGTTCGCGGTGACGTTATCGATGAGTTCGATGAACGCCTTGCTCGCCTTCTCGGGGTAGCGACCCGCGTCCCAGCCGTCGATGTCCGAACGGTGGCCGACGCCGCTGTTGTGCTGCTTAAACGGCACCGACCGCTCTTCGTTCACGACCTGCTGGAGGTACGCTTTCGCGTCCCCGGCGGTCTTGCCCTTTATCTCGCGGGCAATCGCCTTGCTGTGCTTGTGGCTCATGTGCCGATCTCGGAGCATCCCCTTGGCGGTTGTCTCCGGGTCGGCATCGACGCTGTAGCTGATTCCCATGGTTTATTTGAGTGGCACGAACTTCGAGGAGCGGGTCGCACCGATTCCCGCTTGCCCGTGTTCGACGGAGGTACGGGTCAGCTGGAACTCACCGAGGTAGTGTCCCAACATCTCCGGCTCGATTCGCACGCGCTCGAAGTCGCTGCCGTTGTAGACAGCGAACGTCTTTTCGACGAACGATGGGAGCACCGGCATGTCGCGCAGGTGCGTCCGAATCGGGCTGTTCGCCGATTCTTGTGCCGTCGTGTTCCGGGCCTTTTCGAGCAGCTTCTCCTGCTCGACGGTCAACCCGCGAAGGATGCTTCGCCGCATTCGTGCGGGCAGCAGTTCCGCGACTTCCTCAAGACTCATGTCCTGCAGTTCGTCGAGATCGTAGCCGCGATAGGTGAACTCACCCTCGCGTCCTGTTCGATAATCGCTTCCGCTCATTTGTTACCTCCACGTCCGGTTCGCTTGGACGCGATGTCTCCGACCTTTCGTCCCGGCGGAGCGTCTCGGGAGACGCTCTTCGGGCGTCCGGGGTGCTGGCGGCCACCGCCACCGAACGGGTGGTCCACGGCGTTCATCGCCACACCACGCACGTTCGGCCACTTCGTGCCGCGCGCTTTCATTTTGTGATACTTGTTACCGGCCTTGACCATCGGTTTCTCCGTCCGTCCGCCACCGGCGACGACGCCGATGGTGGCACGGCACTGGGGCGAAAGTCGTCGGACTTCGCCGCTCGGGAGTTCGACGATGGCGGCCTCTCGGTCGTGCGTGATGAGGTTCGCACCGACGCCGGATGCGCGGGCGAACTTGCCGCCGTCTCCGGGCTGGCGCTCGACGTTGCACACCGGAACCCCTTCCGGGATTTCGGCGAGCGGGAGCGTGTTGCCCGGCTTGATTTCGGCGGAAACGCCGACCTGAATTTCCTCTCCGACGCCGACGCCTTCGGGTGCGAGGACGAGACGCTGCTCGCCGTCCTCGAACTCGATGGCCGCGACCGGTGCACTGCGGGCGGGGTCGTGTTCGATACCGACGACCGTTCCCGTGACCAGATCGCTGTCTTCGGCGTTCTTGTGGCTCAGTTCTGCCTTGTATCGGTGCGACGGTGCGCGGAAGGTCGGTCCACCGCGGCCACGTCGCTGTCCCTGAATCCTGCGTCCCATTATCAGAACACCCCGATTCGGGAGGCGACGTCCTGTGCGTCGTCGTCGTCCGACAACGAGACGGTCGCCTTCTTGTTCCCGTTCATTGTGACTTGGGTGTTGATCTTCTCGATGGTGACATCGTAGCGGTCCTCGATCTCGTCGCGGATTTCCGGCTTCGTCGCGTCAAGCGAGACGATGAACTGGAGCTTGTTGTCGAAGTCCATCTCGTTCATTGCTTTCTCCGTAACCCACGGATATTCGACGACGCTCATCGGTCTGCCACCTCTTCGAGTGCGCTCTCGGTCCAGACGGTCAGTCGTCCTGCCTGCGTCCCGGGGGCGAGGTCTTCCGCGTTGACCTCACGCGCCGTCGCGACGTCGGCACCGGCGAGGTTCCGCGCTGCGCGCGACGGTTCCTCGCTGGTGACGAACAGAATCGACTTCGGCGTCTTGTACTTGCGGCCACGGGTCTTCCCGCGTCCGGCGCGAACCTTCTTGTTCTCCTCCGCGCGTTCGATGTCGGCGTCGATGCCGACCGCTTCGAGGAAGGAGACGACCTCTTGCGTCTTCACGAGGTCTTCGAAGTCGTCGCTCACGACGAGGGGGAGTTCCGTCTCCTCGTCGAAGTCGTGTCCGCGCTCCGCGACGAGTTCCGCGTCCGCGGTCGCCGCGATGGCGCTGCGGGCTGCGAGTTTGCGCTCCTTCTTGTTGATGGAGAGGGAGCGGTCTTTCTCCGCTTTCGGCGGGTGTGCGGGTCGGCCACCGACGGCGCTGGGCACACGAGCGGCCCGGCCGTTCGTTCGCGGGATGTGGGCCATACCGCGGCCACTTCCCGGCGACTCGGCGGACGTACGCATCCCGGCGTGGGGGTCGGTACCGTAGTCCTGTTTCCGGTTTGCCTGTGCGGCGAGCACGGCACGCTTGATGAGGTCGGTGCGGACGGTCGTGTCGAACACGTCCGGCAGGTCGACCGTATCAGCGTCCTCGCCGTTCAGGTCACGTACTGTTGCCTGCATGGATTATCCCTGGTTGGACTCCGTACTTACGTAGCGCACCTCGGGGTCGAGGCGCGGTTGGTCGGTCGGTCGAACGGCAGGGCGGAAGCGCACGAGGCGCTTGTTCGGGCCCGGCACCGAACCCTTGATCAGCGCGTACGGACCATCCACCTCGCCGTAGTTGACGAAGCCACCGTCGACGGAGGCCTCGTCGTCGTCGCCGAGGGAGATGAGACGCTTGTTGAGTTCGGTACGCTGGTGGTACCCGGTCTGACCCAACTGCGGAACCGTCGAGCGAACGCGCGACGGATTCCACGGGCCGAGGTTACCGATGCGGCGTCTCCAGCCTTGGCGGGCGTGTTTGCCCTTCCGCTTCTGGACGCCCCATCGCTTGACGGGACCCTGCGTTCCTTTTCCTTTCGTGACGCCACTGGTATCGAGGTACTCGCCCGCGCGGAACACATCTGTGATGTCGTGTTCCCCGCCGTCTTCGAGTAGTTCGAGGGCGAAATCGGCGCGGTCCGAGATGGAGCCGCCGCCGACTCGCGTTTCCATGACGTCCGGTCGTTTCTTCGGCACGTTCTTGAGGTCGCTGGGAACGGTGTGTGTGATGACCCGGAGGTCAGCCACGTCGCCTGCCTCGATGGCCGCGCGGAGTTCGTCCTCCGCGGCGTCGGCGTCGTGGTTCTCCGGAACGTTGAGCGTGCGGTCGAGTTCGTCGTGGAACTCCGAACCCCACACTTCCGTCATTGGTTTCTTCCCGTACGGCGTGTCTTCGTAGGCTCGAAGAGCGACGGCCCGCATCGGGGGCGTTTCGACGATGGTGACCGGCACGGTCTCCTCCATCCCTTCGCGGGGGAGTTTGCCTCGTCGTTGACCATCACCACGTGGGTCATTCCAGCCTTGTAACCCGCGAATCCCTGCAGCGACGGCTGACCGTCACTGTCGGGCCACGAGTTGAAGCGCGGAACTTCGCTCGTCGCGCGCTTTCGGGGGCCGAAGCCCAGCGAACCTTTGCGTGGTCTGCTTGTTTCTGGCATCGTATCACTCGATGTTGAGGGTAAGGCTTGCGAGGGAGGCGAACATCGCTTCTTCAGTTCGCACGACCCCGCTGCCTTGGTTTGGAACCGTATTTAGCCAGAGGTCGAACCGGGCTAGGACGCCGGATTCGACCGTGGAGATTCCTTCGGGTTCTACCCCGAACATCTCCGGCAGTCCTCGACCCGGCGAACCAAAGGCGACGGTCATTCCGTCGCGGTTGGTTCGTCTGACGACTTCGTCGAGTCGTCGAACGGAGAGCGGTTCTCCGTGGCGCGACGTGCCGATTGTGACACCGGCGTCGTCGCGGTCGAGGGCCGCCGAGAGGTCTGTGCGCGTCACTGTGAGACCCGGAATGGGGTCATCCACGAGCTTCGCACGGACCGGTCTTCTCGAAGAGATCCTGACGGTAACGCGTTCCCCCTCGGCGACCGTCATGGAAGACGGTACGACGAGTGAGATCGGGTGTTGCAGTCCGCAATTGACCCGAACGCGCCCTTCAGGTCCGACCTCGGTCACGATTCCCTGTCTTAACGACCCCGAACCCTCCGATTCGGAGCCGGTCTGTGATGGGGCGCGGAGCGGCGGTAGGACGCCCACGTACTCCAATTCGTCCCGCCTCCCGAATGCCTCCTTTCGGAGGTAGGGCGGTGTGGCGGCGTACTTGAGCACGGTTTCGACGAATCCACCGCCCCACTTGTTCTCGCCTTCCACGTCGTGGAAGACGGTCAAGCGGTCCGCCCGGAATACGGTCGCCGCGCGGGCAACGTAGCCGACCTTGCGAGTTGCCTCGCGTTTGTCTTCGGCTTCCCGGACGAGGGACGATGGTACGAGTATGCTGACGGTCATACCGTTACGCTTCGACGCCTCATCACTAGACTGTAGCGAAGTTTTCGTAGTGACGGTTAAAAGAGTGCCGCTTCGTATTTGGGCGCGTGACGTATTCACACGCCCTAAATCATCGGAATCAAGAGGAGTGTGAGAGTGAGTTTCACACGAACGACACACCAACTCGCAAGTCTTATACAGTAGTCGGGAATACGGAGAAGTGCAAGCAACCCTGCGCTGGTAGTGTAGTGGTATCACGTGACCTTGCCATGGTCACAACCTGGGTTCAAATCCCAGCCAGCGCATTCCTATCGCGAGCAACTCGGCGAGCACCGCGTAGCGTGTGCCCGTCAAAACGCGAGCGATGAAATCGCGTGGGATTTGAATGAGGCCAGACGCACGCCCGCGAACGAAGTGAGCAGGACCGTCTGGACGTCGTTCACAATCCCAACCAGCGCCACTTTTCGAACACAGTTCTCCAAGCGACTGCTGTCGCACGAACGACGTACGACACCGCTTCGTTTTGCGCACGGTCAAGCACGAAGACCGCGACCTGTCGCGTCGAAATCGTGTGACCGAGACGACCCTATCACCTCGCTTGCGTAACTCATTTATACCTACCCGTGGCAAGGTTGTAATGTCGCAACAGGCGACGAACGAAACGCGCTGGTAGTGTAGTGGTATCACGTGACCTTGCCATGGTCACAACCTGGGTTCAAATCCCAGCCAGCGCATTTTTCGAACTCACGATGACGAGCGGAGCGAGTCATCTGTGAGAAAAATCGCACTGGATTTGAATGAGACCAGACGCACGCCCGCGAACGAAGTGAGCGGGACCGTCTGGACGTCGTTCACAATCCCAGCCAGCGCATTTTTCACTGACGCAACCCCGTAAGCGACTGTCATTTCGCGCGAGCGAATTCTCTCCACGGCGCGACGGGGCAACATCATCGACCTTATCCGCGAAAATCCAGCCGAGTCGTTTTCTACCATCGAGTCGTACGGATTCGCATGCAGGGGCTTCGGTGGGTACAGATGACGGACGAAGAGCTGAACGACTTCCTCGGAATCGGCGGAACGGGCGTCATTTCGTTTTCGACGGCGGACGAGAAGTCGCCGTTCTCACTGCCGGTGTCGTACGGCTACTACGGGGAGACGGGCGATTTCTACTTCCGTCTCGCCGTGCCGCCGAGCAGCGAAAAGACGGATTGGATCGACCGACCCATGTCGTTCGTCACGTACGAGGAGACGGACGAGGGGTATCGAAGCGTCGTCGCGACCGGCCGACTCGAAGAGGTGGCCGACTTGCCGTACGATTCGGCCGCCGTCCAACAGATGTGGGGCGTGAAGATTCCGCTCGTGGATATCTTCGAACAGCCGCCCTCGGAGGTGGAGTTCTACCAGTTCCGCCTCGTTCCCAATCGGGTGTCCGGTCGGAAGGAAGTACCGTCCGAAGACTGAGAAACCGGTCGGCCGCCGATTACCGCCGCCGAAGCAGGACGAGACCGGCGACGGCGAGCAGTGAGACGAGGACGCCGAATCCGGGCTGACCGTTCCCGGAACTCGTTTCATCTCCGGTGGTGGTATCACCGGGAGCGCTACCGCCCTCCGTGCTCGTCTTTTGCTTGGCTTCGGCGACGTGAACGGTTCCGACGGTCAC